>JALNVY010000225.1 GCA_023231165.1 Syntrophales bacterium
CCATGATTCTGCGAAATGGCTTGGTAAGTGCCCAGGTTGCGGGGAGTGGCACTCCTTTGTCGAGGAAGAGATCAGAGAGACAGCAGGGGCGCCCGGACGGGCGTCCTTTTCATTTCAGGAGGCCCCGCAGCCCATCGATGCCATCGAAGCCGATGAACGGGATCGGGTGCGGACGGGGTTAGGGGAGATGGACCGGGTCCTGGGGGGTGGGCTAGTGGCTGGATCGGCGATCCTTGTCGGCGGCGACCCCGGTATCGGCAAATCAACGCTTCTACTCCAGCTCCTCCAGCATCTGGCTGTGCAGGGGAGGGAAGTCCTCTATGTCTCCGGCGAGGAATCGGCCCGACAGATCAAGCTCCGGGGGAAAAGGATTGGCGCCGATTCACCCAATCTCCTCGTCTTGGTGGAGATCGATCTGGACAGCATGATCCGTCATATCGAAGCGATCAAGCCCCAGGCGGTAGTCATAGATTCCATCCAGACGGTCTGTTCACCGGCCCTTGCTTCCGCCCCCGGAAGCGTCGGCCAGGTCCGGGAGTGCTCTGAACGGCTGATCATTTTAGCCAAAAAGACGGGGATTCCCGTCTTTCTTGTCGGCCATGTGACCAAGGACGGCGCCATTGCGGGGCCGAAGGTCCTGGAACACATGGTGGATACGGTCCTCTATTTCGAGGGGGACGGGGGGCATGCCTTCCGGATCATCCGGGGGATCAAGAACCGCTTCGGTCCGACGAACGAAATCGGCGTCTTCGAGATGCGGGGCGACGGCCTTAAGGAAGTGACAAATCCTTCGGCTTTTTTCTTGGCCGAGCGGCCCAAACAGGCGGCGGGCTCCGTGGTTGTACCCAGTATGGAAGGGACGCGGCCCATCCTCATCGAGATTCAATCCCTGGTGATTCCGACCAATTTCGGGATGCCCCGGCGGACGGCGATCGGCGTAGACGCGAACCGTGTTTCCCTGCTGGTGGCGGTTCTGGACAAGATCTGCGGCCTCCATCTGAGCAGCCACGATATCTTCATCAACGTGGCGGGGGGAGTGAAGGTCAGCGAACCGGCGATCGACCTGGGGATCGTGTCTTCCCTAGCATCGAGCTTTCTGGACCGGCCGGTGGACCCGGCGACGGCGGTCTGCGGGGAAGTGGGCCTGGCCGGGGAGATCCGGGGGATCAGCCGCGCCGACATCCGCATTCGCGAGGCTGCGCGTATGGGCTTTTCCCGCTGCATCCTTCCCCGCCTGTCCCAATCCGAACCACCGCCGGACAAGGTAAAGAACATGACCATCCTGCCCGTCCGCACCCTTAGGGAACTCCTCGCCCACCTCTTTTGACGGCTTCGTAAAAAGCACTACAGACCCATGAAGCGGGCGGCGATGCTCTTCATGATCTCGTTTGTACCGGCAAAGATGCGCATGACCCTCGTATCCCGCCAGGCCCGGGCGATCGGGTATTCCTCGCAGTAGCCGTAGCCGCCGAAAAGCTGGACGCCCCGATCGGCGACGCGGCAGGCCATGTCCGTCGTCCAGTACTTCGCCATCGACACCTCAACGACGATGTTCCGGCCCTCCATGTGGTCGACGATCAGCTTGTCCAGGAATGTCCTGCCTAACTTTACCTCCGTTGCCATCTCGACGAGTTCAAACTGGGTGTGCTGGAACTTGGAGATGGGCCTCCCGAAGGCCGTCCGTTCCTTGCAGTACTGGATCGTGATCTCCAGGATCAGCTCCGCCGAGGCCACGGCGGCAATGGCACACACCAGGCGTTCCTGCTGAAGTTTCAGCATCAGTTTCAGAAACCCCGTCCCCTTGTCCCCCATGCGGTTGGCTTTCGGTATCCGGCAATCGGTGAAGAAAAGCTCCGCCGTATCCTGACTATGCCATCCCACCTTTTTGATTTTCTTTCCCTTTTCAAATCCTTTTGTTCCCGCTTCGACGAGAAACAGATCCACCGCGGTGTGAGGGTTCTTCTCCGCCGGGTCCCGGGCGGCCAGAATGAGGAGATCGCAGTTGATCCCGTTGCTGATGAAGGTCTTCTGACCGTTGATGACGAAATGATCGTCCCCGCACGCGACGGCGGTGGTGCGCATAGCGGCCAGGTCGCTCCCCGCGTTGGGCTCCGTCATGGCGATGGCCGTGATGATGTCGCCGGAGATGCAGCCGGGCAGGTATTTGCGCTTCTGCTCTTCCGAGGCGAAGGCGACGATGTAGGGAACGACGATATCGTTTTGTAGGGAGGCGGCGAGGCCGGAATGGTTGGTCCGGACCATTTCCTCGATAACGATGACGGAGTAGAGGAAATCCGCCCCCAGGCCACCGTATTCTTCGGGAACCCCCATGCAGAGAAATCCCTGCTCTCCCATGCCCTTCCAAGCGCTCCGGGGGACGATGCCCGCCTCCTCCCATTCCTCGACGTGGGGAATTACTTCCTTTTCCAGATATTTTCTAAGCGAATTCCTGAATATCCGATGTTCTTCCGAGTAGTTGATTATCTCCATCTGCTCCTCCTAATAAATAGAACCGTCCCCATTTATTTGTCGCCCCCCAAGATGGTGATTGCGCAGACGTTCTGATGGGGGAAGCCGCCCAGGTTGTGGGTCAGGCCGTAGCGGGGATTGGCGAGCTGGCGTACCCCGGCCCGGCCGGAGAGTTGCAGATACATCTCGTAGATCATCCGCAGGCCCGAGGCCCCGATGGGATGGCCGAAGCACTTGAGACCCCCGTCTATCTGGGCCGGGATCTTGCCGTCCCGGTCATAGAAACCGTCGAGGACATCCCGCCATGCCTTGCCGCGCTCCGAGATATGGAGATCTTCATAGGTCACCAGTTCCGTGATAGAGAAGCAATCGTGAAGCTCGAGCATGCTGATCTCCTCCCGGGGATTGGTTATTCCCGCTTCCTTATAGGCCGCCAGGCTGCACTTGCCGGCGGTGTAGAAGTTGTCACCCTGCCATTCGTTGAACGCCCCCTCATAGCCGCTGCTCACGGACAACTGGATGGCCTTGACACTGACAAGATCTTTTTTCCCCAACTGCCGGGCGATTTCCGGCGTCGTGACGATGGCGCAGGCCGCCCCGTCGCTCACCCCGCAGCAGTCGAAGAGTCCCAGGGGATAGGCGATGATGGGCGACGCCAGAATCTGGTCGATGGTCACGGGCCGCCGCAGGTGGGCCTTGGGATTCAGGGCGCCGTTGGCGTGGCTCTTCGCGGAGATATGGGCCAGGGCTCGCTTCAGATCCTTGTCGGCGATCCCGTGGTTGGCCGCGTAGGCCGTGGCGATCTGGGCGAACAGGCCCGGAGCCGAGGCGTTGGGGAACCACTGCCAGGTCAGGGAGCCGAAGCCGGAGCCGGGGTTGGGCAGGCCGCCGTAGCCCGTGTCTTTCAGCTTTTCCACCCCCATGGCGAGGCAGATGTCATAAGCCCCGGAGGCGACGCCGTAAACCGCCCCCCGGAAGGCCTCCGTCCCCGTGGCGCAGTAGTTTTCCACCCGGGTAATCCCGATGTGGGGGAGACGTAACGCCACGCCCATGGGGGCGGCGCACTTCCCCATCCCCACTTCCTCCAGGCAGTGGCCAAGCCAGGCTGCCTGGATATCCTTCCGTTCAAGCCCCGCGTCGGCCAGGCATTCCTGAAAGGCCTCCACCATCAATTCCTCTGCCCCCATGTCCCAGCGTTCGCCGAAACGGGTGCATCCCATCCCGAGAATAGCTACCTTGTCTTTGATTCCTGTCGCCATTATTGCGCCTCCTTGCCTGCGGCGGCTTCCGTGCTGGCCGATTGCGATTGCGGCTGGGACTGCGCTTGTGGTTGTGGGATCGCTTTCCAGAAATAGCCGGTAAAGCCCCGCTCGTTGTCCGTGAAGCGCCGTCGGAAGACCATCTTTACGGGGCGACCCGGACTTCCTGGGCATCGCAGTCCGTGAAGTCAGCCAGGAAGCGGCCGCCGCCAGCGAACTGAACGGTTCCGTAAACCGCCGGGGGATCGACGGAGACGGCCAGCAGATCACCGGTAAAGGAGAGGATCCGGGCCGGGACATCGGCGAATTCATAGTCGTCCTGGGACTGGTGGGCG
>JALNVY010000226.1 GCA_023231165.1 Syntrophales bacterium
AAATCAGATGGGCCGGTCTTCCGGCTCCGGGCTACCTACTCGCCGCCTTCCCATCCGCATGATGCGAACAGTGGCTGTCTGGCTTTCGTTCCCGTTACGGCTGCGCGGCAGCGGGGGCTTTTCACCCCTCTTCCTCACACCCATCTGGAATGATAATTTTTTATGGCCAAAAACTACATCAACGGGACTTTTCTTGTCAAGACAAAAAAAGATGTCTCACAAACCGCTTTGATCGACGGCGGTTTTCATTTCGTTAAGCCCCGCGATGATCCGTGGCCCCAACCGGTAGAGTGTTTCTTTGATTGTATAGACTTTGCCGTTCTCTACCGCGTCAAGTCTCCGCAGCCGTTTGAGCAGCTTCTTTACATCCTCCTCCATACCTTTACTCTTGCCAATGAAAAGGATTTGCGGTTGTTGACGAAGGGTCTCTTCGAGGGAATATCTGGTATAATGAGCAGCGGCGCCGGCGATATTCTTCAGACCCAGCATGCCCATGGCTTCATCCATGGCAGTTTTCGACCCGGCGACAATCAGCGGTTCTGCCTGGATGACAAAGAGGGCCTTTGGCTTGTTCCGGGATGATCTCTTAATCGCTTCTCGCTTGAAACGGTCAAGCTGCTCCTGCATCGTCCGCGCTTTTTTGTCGGCCCGTTTGCCGATCTCAAGAAAGAGACCAACTTGCCGTATCGCCTCGGGCAACTCCTCAATGCTCCTCGCCCGGAAGACATACGTCCTGATCCCCAGTTTCTTTAGCTTTACTGCAATTTCCTGGGGGTTACCTTCTTCCGTAAGCATGACCAGGTCGGGATGGCTAGTTACAATGGCTTCGAGAGAAGGATTGGCAAAACCGCCGATTTTAGGCTTACTCAACGCTTCCCGGGGATAATCGCAATAGGTTGTAACGGCGACAATCTGTTTGCCAAGTCCCAGATCGAAGAGAATTTCCGTTATATTCGGGGCGAGGCTCACGATTCGTTGAGGAGGGGCGGCCTTTGCAGGATAGGGGGTTAAAAGAAAAAACAGACAACTGAATAAAAGAATCGGGAAAAATGATTGAATCACTTTCATTTGTTACACAGGCAATGCTTGGATTGATGTTATGGGCATCAGGCTGATCTGTCTTCCGGCAGGGTTTCTACCAAATCGCTGATAGGCTACCTTCATACTAATTTTTTTCAGATCCGTTCGGCATTCTCATTTTTCCGCTTCGTTTCCGTCTCCGATTGATTACGAATGCGGGCAATGGATTGATTCATTCTTCGGTATCTTAACACGCCAATTATGCAGGGAGACCAAAAAAAACCAAACATCAAGGACTCACCGGAAGCGAGGAATCTTTCGTCCATTCTTCAAAAGAGCCGTAGTATAGCTTGACATTCTTGTAGCCGAGAACACGTGTTAAAATGAAAGCCCAGGTGGGACAGCATTTGCCGGCATCACAGTATGTGATAATTTCCTTTGACTTGTCTTTGCCGACGGCGGTGACCGCAAGGATCTCAAGATCCTCTTTCTTTTTGAAAGTGCCCTGTTTCATATATGCTGCTGACGCCGGAAGGTTTACGGCCCCCGGGATATGACCGGCCTTTTCTACAAAATCCTGTTTTCTTGTCCCCGTGAACAAGACAGGTTCACGAACGTCAACGAAAGTCGCTTTCCCGAAGCGGCTGACTACGTAATTCTTTTCTACGTGCAGTTCCTTGTTAAGGGCGCCCCTGTAGGTCGTCTTTTCCGACTTCACCGGTTCCGTAGAAAGGGGCCTCCCTTCTCTAACCCACTTTTCCTGGCCCCCATCAAGGATGCTTAGATTTTTCAAGCCTGCATAGTGAAGGTTACATAGAACGCGGGGAGCCATGACCTGGTAAAAGCAATGGTGGGTTTTACAGACAATCACCACCATAGAATCCGGCTTGATTCCAAAATCACCGATAGCGTCAAAGAGATCGTCCGTCGGCGGAAATTCCGCATGTTTTCCCTCTTTGGTTAAAAAATTACCCGGTTTGTTCTTCCGACATTACCTTCTACTCTAAGGGATTATTCATGATCTTTGAACTTGTATATAGCTACCACATAAACAGGAAATAATCAATCACGATTTTACCTGTGATTACGCAATATTAATGCAATTTTTGGTCATTCTCTTTGTAATAAGCAAAAGCCATCTGACCAGCAAGGCAATCGGTCTTACTAATCACGCGGCAAAAGACATCTTTGTTCCGGACATATTTAGGATGAACTTGCCCGACATGGCCTTTTCGAATTCCATAATCGCCTTCCGACCCGTGCAGTGACAGGGGATAATATAGTCGGGATTGATCTTTTTCAATTCTTCGACCGTCCGGCCGATTATTTCTTCAAAGAGGATGCCGGAGAGGTGAAATCCGCCCATAATGACATGAACTTTGTCTATTCCCGTTACCTCCCGGGCGTAATTCACCGTGTTTACGATACCCGCGTGGGCACACCCCGAGAGAACCACCAGCCCCTTATCTTTCAGATGCATAACAACAGACGTATCGTCTTCGATAGGATCCCACTTTTCCTGGCCGTCCTCATGATAATGAGCGATGGGGAAGCCCTTCTCAAAATCCGTTTTATGGGGGATCTCGCCGAGAAAAAGCACCGTATTGTCAAGGAGAAGTACGGGGTCCGACGATTCTACAAGCTTCAGACCTGCGGCGGCGATCTGCTCTCTCTCCAGGGGCGAGAAGAAGATCTTCATGTCCCTTACCGGCACTTTCAGGTAACGGGGATGACGGAAGACCGCCGGGTGGACGACAAAGGGAATGTTTCTCTTCCCGATCATCTCCGTCAACTTGTCGAAGCCGCCGGTATGATCGTTATGTCCATGAGAGAGGACGATGGCTTCCACTGAGGATAAATCGGCCCCCAAAATCCCGGCGTTGTAAGCCGCACCTCCTTCGGAAAATCCGAAATCGAAGAGGAGGGTTTTCGTTGCGCTATTCGTTCCGGTCTTCACGACAGCGGAAAAGCCGTGCTCCGCAAGCACCGACTGGCGGAAATACCCCTCCTTCAAGGGGATGGCCCTCGTCATGACGGCGCTGTTGTCCGTGGCCGTCATCTCGATGTAGTTGTCCTGCAGGGTAAGGATTTCGATTTTATCGACTGATTTCAGATTTGCATCCACCATTGTGTTGTACTCCTTTCGATAGCAAAAATTCCCTTGTTAGCCATTTCATCTGAAAATACATCCCCCCTCGCTCACCTTTGTGGAAGTTTCATATCATATCCACTCCCAGGACCTGTACATGGCCTTCCCTTCCCTCATCAACTCCGGCTCGTTGAAGGCGGCAAAGGTCACTGCCATTTCCGGCAGGGAAGGAACGGATTGAAATCTCTTTAAAATGGTTAACCATCTCTCTTCCGGAATGGGTCGAAGATCGAGATTGGGGCAAAAACTCGAATCATATACGTCGTATTCTTTTTCCCCAGCCACGAGACAATCAAGTAGATGGCGATGCTCCACCTGGGCCGGACAGGACTGAATCGCCTCGCCGTCGTAGGAAAAGGGAAAGAGATAGCATACCCAGGGCCGCAGGGAATGGTGATAGATCTGACAGAGATTATGGTTGTCGAGAAAGGGGCAGCGCACTGATTGACCCTTCAACTTTTTACCGTAATGCAACTGGTAGTCCGCAATGACCTCATCCGTCGGCAGCCCCAGGTATTTCGCCAGGATCTCCAGATGCTCATAGGGAATCCGAGGCATATAGACGCTGCAGCAGCTCCCCGTCTTGCGGCAGGAGAAGGGGACCAAGATGTCGTAATCCCTGCATTCGATCTTGGAGAAGAGGTATTTCCCCGGTTTGATCTTCATGATCCTTCCCTCATGATTCGAATTTGGATATCCGGGATAATCTGGGGACACCATGCTAATTTTTCATGGATATCCCCCAGATATCCCCGGATTTCCTACGCCGGTTTGTCTTCCGGTAATTTCTCTCCTAATGCCAGGCGGCAGATGTCGCTGATCATGTAGTTGGCCATCCCCGCGCCTTTTGCCTTCTTGCCCAGGGTCCGGTAGCACATGGGGCATAGA
>JALNVY010000227.1 GCA_023231165.1 Syntrophales bacterium
AAAATGGCCCCCCAAGCCCTTGATGAGACCCTTGATTACTATGCCGCGACCATCGAAGCGGGCAAGGGGCTTGAACAGGTCCAATGGTCGTTGTTTTCATTAAAAAAAGACTTTGAAGAGGTATTGGGAATCTTTTCACAGATTCTTCGGGGACCACTTTTTGATGAGGGTCGCTTAAAGCTCGGCAAAGATCTCAAAAGCGAAGAAATCCGCCGTCTTGCCGATGATCCGCAAAACTGGGCCTTTAAGGAATTCAACCGCCTGCTTTACCAGGGGAATCCACGGGGAAGGCTCCCTACCCTCTCGACGATCAAGAATATCCAAAAGAGCGATCTTGTTGAATGTCACCGACGTCACTATGCCCCGGAAAATATGATCATGGCCTTGTCAGGTGATATTCGCCGGGAGGACGCGGAAATGCTTCTCCGTAAATCCTTTGGAGACTGGAATGCCAAGGGGCAGATAGTTCCAGTGGCAGCGCCATTCAAGTCATTTTCCCCGGGCAGCTACTATATCGTCAAGGAAACGCCGCAAACGATCATCGTTACCGGCCAAGCTGCGCCCAAAAAAGGCTCTGACGCCTATTATGCCTTCGATGTCATCGATTTCGTCCTGGGGAGTGGAGGGTTCCGTTCCCGTATCTTCCAGGAAGTGCGCACCAACCGGGGCCTTGCCTACTCGACCGGCAGTTTCTACCGGGCCAGGCGCGATTACGGTGTTTTCGGGGCTTATGCCATGACCAAATCGGCATCCGCTCCGACAGCCCTCCAGGTTATTCAGGATATTATGAAGAATGTTAAACAAGATGGCCTTTCTCCGCTGGAGATTGACGGGGCAAAAAAAGCGATTCTGAACAGCTTTATTTTTCAGTTCGATTCCCTACATCAAATTGTCACTCAACAGGCCTTGCTAGCCTTTGACAAGTTGCCCGCTGATTTCCTTCAGCAATACCGTCAGCGGATAACCTTGTTGACGCCCTCGGAGATACGGAAAACCGCCGGCAATATCCTCGCCCCGGAAGATTCAATCACCCTGATCCTGGGAAGCGAGGCCGGTTATCGGCAAATAAAGGAAAAATACCCGGATTTCAAAAGAATAATGGTGAATTATGATTGACGAGCAACTTTTTGACCGCGTCGCCCGGCGCATTGAAGCGTATGAAAAGGACATGGTCAATCTGCAAATCGAGCTGACGGCCATACCGGCCATCGCTCCGGAAAGCGGCGGGGATGGGGAAATGAAGAAAGCAATCTTCCTTTGGGACGTCCTGACGCGCCTCGGCATGACGGATCTGGAGATCATTGACGCCCCTGACGAGCGTGTATCTTCAGGGCGCCGCCCCAATATAATCGTTCGTTACCCCGGGGCAGCGGCTTCATCCACAGAACAAACCTGGATCATCAGCCACATGGATATCGTTCCCCCGGGGGAATTAGGGCTCTGGAAACAGAATCCTTATCATGCCTATGTACAGGACGGCTATATTATCGGCCGGGGCGTCGTGGATAATCAGCAGGACCTGGTAGCCTCCCTTTACGCCTTAAAGGCATGCCTCGATGAAGGCATAAAACCGGTAAGATCTCCCGGACTGGTTTTCGTTTCCGATGAAGAAACGGCAAGCCGTTGGGGACTGGCCTATCTCCTCCAGCATGAACATAATCCATTTCGGAAAACAGACCTGATCTGTGTTCCCGATTCGGGAAATGAAGACGGAACATTGCTTGAAATCGCCGAAAAGAGCATCCTCTGGGTTCGCTTCCGGACTCTTGGAAAGCAATGCCACGGCAGCAAACCATACTTGGGGAAAAACGCCTTTCTGGCCGCCTCGCATCTGGCGGTGCGTCTGTACGCTGATCTGCATGAACGGTTCCCGCAGAGTGATCCCCTCTTTGACCCTCCCCTGAGCACCTTTGAACCGACGCGAAAAGATGCCAATGTCCCGAATGTGAATACTATCCCCGGGGAGGACAACTTTTATATGGATTGTCGGGTATTGCCCCTCTATGATCTGTCCGAGATCAAGCAGGTCATGCGGGAAGTGGCAGACGCAATTGAGAAGGAATTCGGAGTGACCATCGGAATCTCTTCGGTGCAGGAGGTTCAGGCCCCAACAGCGACAGATCCGCAAAGTCTTATCGTTACTGCCCTGAAGCAAGCTATTGACAGGGTGTATCGCGTCCAGGCTACCCCCCAGGGCATCGGGGCCGGGACGGTTGCCGCGTATCTGCGCCGGGAAGGTTATCCTGTCGCCGTATGGTGCAGGACGACACCGACCGCCCATCAGCCTAATGAAAACTGCCTGATTGCCAACATGATAGGCAATGCGAAAGTGTTTGCCCATCTTTTCCTGCAAAAGTGAGCTGAAAGGGAGAGTTTGCATTTGTTTTGCGGACATGATAGCGTCATCCCCGATTAAGAGAAGGTTTTGCATAACACCATAATAACATAAGAGATAACTTGAAAGCGAAGATTCAGGATACAACCACAGTGGATCTCCATTTTTCCGACAATGCTCTCCTCAGGAATCTGCTCGGAGAGCATGACAAGCATCTCAAACAGATTGAGAAACTTGCAGCCGTTCGCGCCGGGGCCAGAGGGAACATACTATCACTAACAGGAGAAGCGACGGCGGTCCATCTGGTCAAAAATCTCCTCGTGCAGTTATATGCCCTTTTAGAGAAGGGCTATCCCCTCTTTGCCCAGGATATCGATTACGCCCACCGTATCCTTTCCGAAGACGGCAGCGTCAGTCTGGAAAAGATCTTCCTCGACAAGGTTTTTATATCCTCTAAAAAGAGACTTATCACTCCCAAGAGTATCGCCCAGAAACTATATATTGACGCAATTAGAAATTACGACATGGTATTCGGGATCGGACCTGCCGGAACCGGTAAAACATATCTGGCGATGGCGATGGCCGTGGCAGCCCTCATGGACAAGAAAGTCTCCCGTATTGTCCTCGCCAGACCCGCTGTGGAAGCAGGTGAAAAGCTTGGCTTCCTGCCCGGCGATCTTGCCGAAAAAGTCAACCCTTACCTCAGACCATTGTATGACGCCTTGTTTGATATGATGGACGTCGACAAAGCCACCGCGCTTATGCATAAAGGAATCATCGAGGTAGCGCCCCTGGCTTTTATGCGGGGCCGAACCCTGAATGACGCCTTCGTTATTCTTGATGAGGCCCAGAATACGACTTCCGAGCAGATGAAGATGTTTCTGACCCGCCTCGGTTTCGGTTCCAAAGCGGTCATCACCGGTGACGTCACCCAGATCGATCTGCCCCCGGAAAAGTCATCCGGCCTGGTCGAAGCGGAAAATATCCTCCGCAAAAGCAACAGTATCGATTTTGTTCACTTCTCCGAATTCGATGTCGTCAGACATCCCCTCGTTCAGGAGGTCATCCGGGCCTATAATCATCTTGACCGCACGAGAAAAGGGGCCAGGGAGCGAGTAACTCTGTCATGATTATCCTGAAGGCAATCACTGAAAAGCATTTACCGGCATGGAAGAAGTGGTTTTCACAGCCGGAGAACATCCCTGTGTTTATCAAAAATCCCCGTTATCAGCGCTGGTTCCTTCTTGTTTCATTAAGTCTGATGTTTACGTTTTTATTATTGCCAACAGTTCCCTTTTCACAACCGGAATACAAGGTAGGCGCGATCGCCAATAAAGATATCAAGGCGGACCGCGATTTTCTCGTCGAAGAAAGGGTGTCGACGGATTTGAAGAGGATCGAGGCGGCAAAATCCGTACCCTCAGTGTATGATTATGATGATCACATGGCAGCGCAGATCCGCGGCAGCCTCATGAAAGCATTTCTTGCTGTTCAGGAGAGCAGACAAAGGACAAACACGGATGATGACGAAGATAACTCAACGGGCGCTCTGACAGTCAAGAAAGAAAAAAGACCGGGAATATTTGAAAAATCACTCGAGATAAGACTTTCCGATGACGAGTTGTCGGTTTTGGAACAGCGTGAATTTTCCTCA
>JALNVY010000228.1 GCA_023231165.1 Syntrophales bacterium
ATAAACAAACAGGCTAAACCCAAGGCACGAAGGGCACCAAGAATTAGACAGGAAAGGTTGAACCATGTGGTTTTCAAAGCCCCATCCCGACAAGGCGGGTCAAAAAAATGTGCATATAAAGGAAGGACTTTTTGAAGGGGAATATGCCTTCCGCGGCAGCTTCAACGCCACTGTCCAGAACGGAGATTTCCGTGGACCCCACGCCTTTCACGCAGCGCAGGATGCTCGCGTCCTGGGCGGTCGATTCAGTGATGCCTTTTGCTTCTATGCCGCCGAAAGGATAGAGATCCGCGGTGGTGAATTCTCCGGTTCCATGGCCTGCTATGGCCTCAAAACCGCAGCCGTCAAGGGGGGAACCTTTACTGGGGACTACGCCTTTTGTGAAAGCAGCGACCTGGTTCTCACCGGGGGGAATTTCACGGGACGGGGCGCCTTGAGCGAGGCCAGGCATGCCGAGGTCCTTGATGGCCGCTTCGATGGGACGGAATGCGGCATCACCTCTTTCGGAATGGTTATTCATGGCGGGCATTTTTCGGGGCCGGATTTTCTGCGTTCCAGCCTCCGGGCCGTCATCCTGGGCGGAACAATGACGGGGAGCAATGTCCTGGCAGAAGCCACGGAGGCAAGGGTCATGACGCAAGGCACTATCGGCCACCTGGGCAAGGTATTGAGCGGGGTCATCGCCGCCCGGCGCATCGAAGCCATTTCTCCCGACCTCGTCGTATCCGAGGGAATGATCATTATGGCCGAGGAAACGGGAACCGCGGATGAACGTGTGATCCTGCTCCCTCCCGGCACGATCCCCGCAGGGGCATCCGCCGACGCCAGTCAGGCCTTGTCCCGCCTTCAATCCCTTATTGACACCTATGCCAAGCGGGAATGAGGATGCCTTTTACTAAATTTTAAAATTCGAGATTCGTCAGTCGCCACGCGACACCATTCCTGCGCAGAATAAACCGCATCTGTTCGGTGTCATTTACCTTGACAGCAACAATGAATTCGGACGGGGAGGCATAGGCGAGCTCGGCATTTCCAACAAGAGCAACAAAAAGCGGCCAAGCAGTGAGTTTTATCTTATTCGTTCCGTCCTGAACCGTAACCATCGCTTCCAGGCGCTGCTGTACGAAAGTAACCAGACCCTCCGGGGTGACCATATCTTCCACAGCGTTGGCGATGACCCGGAAGGTCGCGGATTTCTGGATTTGTCCCCAGGCGTCAGTTTTCGTATTTGTCGGCCCGGATTGAATCTTTGTCCCGATGGAGCGCTTCAAATTCTCCCGGATCTGAGGAAAGTCGACAAGTTCCGATAGTTGTTGCGTATCTTTTGTTTCCAGAGCTGCAATGATCCGGTAGATCGTCAGGTAGGGCAGGCTGTAAATTACCCCCGCCCCCAGGGTGAGGATCAGAAGACCGGCAATTATGCCTGTTTTCTTATTCATCATCAATCCTGTCTATCGATGGGGTCATAACCCTTTTCGCCCCTGGTCGTTTTTTCCATGACTGCCCCAAAGAAGCCATCGGTACCATGGCGATGGGGGAAGGTACGGAAGTATCCCCGGTCATCTAAAAATAACCGCTCCACGCCGGTGGGAAAGACTAGGAGAAATTCCGGATGGGTCGCGATAAATGCTTCGACGACCTCCTCGTTCTCTTCCGGCATGATGCTACAGGTGCTGTAGATCAGCCTTCCCCCCGGTTTTACATAATTACCGGCCCGATCAAGCAACGTTTTCTGAAGCCGGGTGTTACTTTGAAGGATTTCCGGTGTCAGCCGCCATTTTATCTCGGGGCATCTGCGCAGGGTTCCCAGACCCGAACAGGGAACATCGACGAGGACCCGGTCGCAGGAGTTATGATCAACCTTGTCTAGATCGGCCGTGGCATCCGCCGCGACGGGTTCGATAATCCGGACCGTCAGGCGTTTGGCCAAATCTTGTAATTGCCGGAGTTTACCTTTTCGGAGATCTACGGCGATAATCCTGCCTCGGTTCGCCATTATTTCCGCCAGATAGGTCGCCTTTCCTCCCATCCCGGCGCAAAGATCCAGGATAGTCTCACCCGCCACCGGATTCACCAGCCGGGCAATCATTTGGGATGCCTCGTCCTGAACCTGGAATAACCCCTGCCGATAAGCAACCGTATCCCGGAGCGACTTTCCTGCCTCCCGGACAACGAGTCCGTCAGGAGCATAGGCCGTTTTTTCGACCGTAATGCCTTCCCGATGCAGTTCCTCTATCACCCTTTTCCTGCTCGTTTGCAAACGGTTAGCACGCAGCACCAGGGGGGCAACGGTATTATTGGCCTGGCAGAGAGAAAGTGCCTCTTCCTCTCCCCATTGCCGGACCCATCTATCGACCATCCAGGTGGGGTGGGAGTGGAGGATAGCCATATAGCTTCGGAAGTCTTGACGGCGCTCCGGGAAAGGCAGTTGTTCCTTGCGGCGCAGCACATTTCTGAGGATGGCGTTGGTGAGGGAAACCTTTCCGGGATCGGCGAGTTTGGTCAATTCGACGGCCTCATTGACAATGGCATGGTCCGGAATTTTGTCGGTAAAAAAAATCTGATACAGTGCCGTTCTGAGAATATTCCGCAGGCCCGTATCAGCGGCAGTAAGATCTTTTTGCAGAAACTGGGCGAGGACCCAGTCCAAAAAACCCCTCATCCTCAGGGTTCCATAAACCAGCTCCGTGAGCAGGCCTCTGTCCCGAATATCGCTAAGAAGATCTGTTGCCAGATATTGATCGAGGAGAGGCTCGGCAAAGGCCTTACCATCCTCCACCCGGTTCAGGATCTCAATGGCAAGAGAACGAGGTGTTTGCTTTTTCATCTTTTATCCCAAACGGGCGTGAGACTTGAAGGGATAGCCTCGTAAAAAATCTTGTATCCCCATCCTGTTTTTGCCCTCCAATTGAACATTCTGAAGATAGACATAGCCCGCTCCCGCGGCAACGGGGAGTCCTCTCTGCGTTGGCGGTCCGATTGCGCCTCTCTTCTCTACAACTACTCCCGATTCCGCAATAGCCTTAAAGATTCTAAAAACCTTTCCGTCAAGGTATGTATACGCACCGGGCGTTGCAGACAACCCACGGATAAAATTGACGATATCGACGGCGTCCTTGCCCCAGTCGATCCGTCCGTCTTCTTTCTTCAGCCGGGGGGCAAAGGTTGCCTGATGATGATCCTGGGGTGTCCGGGTCGCCGTCCCCTGTTCGATCTGCCGGATGGTTTTCAGGAGGAGATTCGCCCCCATCTTAGCCAGGCGGTCATGAAGGCAATCACAGGTTTCCCCTTCTCCCACGGTTGTCTCTTCCTGAAGGATAATGTCACCCGTATCGACACCGGCGTCCATCATCATGATCGTTACCCCGGTTGTCTTTTCGCCGCGAATCAGGGTCCAGTTGAGGGGCGCCGCCCCCCGGTATTTGGGGAGCAGGGAAGGATGGACGTTAATGCAGCCCAGCTTCGGGCGTTCAAGAATCTCAACGGGCAAGATCTGGCCGAAGGCGGCAACGACGACCAGATCGGGATTCAGACCCCGGAAGATCTGCAGGAAAGCGTCGTCTCTTACCCGCTCCGGCTGTAGGACCAGCAGGCCATTTTCCTCCGCCAGTTCTTTAATCGGCGAGGCTTGCAGGCGCCGACCCCGACCCTTGGGTTTGTCCGGCTGGGTCGCCACTCCGACCACAGGATACCCGGCATCAATGAGCATTTTCAGCGAAGGAACGGCAAATTCCGGCGTCCCCATAAACAGCAGCCTCGGCTTGGGCATGGTGCATGAACCTCCCCGGCAAGTGATTTGTTTTCATATATCCGGAAATTCCGTGAAAAGGAAACAAAATTGTTGCCCTCTGCCAATGCCAACGAAGATAGCGCTTCCCATCTGTACCCATTTCTTTCAACAACTGTTTGCCATCAGGCATGTAAATCCCTCAGAAATTATGAAAAGAAATCTTCAAAGATAATTCTTGGGAATGCGG
>JALNVY010000229.1 GCA_023231165.1 Syntrophales bacterium
AAGACCAAGAAAGAACTGGTGGTCGAATATCAGGAACGGATCGAAAAAGTCGAACACGCCATCTTAACAACTGAAAAATTAATTGAAGAAGAACATGACCAGACTCGACAACCCAAAAAAGAACCCGCTGGCGCGAAGAAAGAATAGGCCACGGCTTATAGGCGGTGCATACATTCCGGCCGACCTGCTGGCCGAAGCTCAAAAGCGGCGCATTGAAATGGTCGAACGAGAGATGGCAACGCAGGCATACCTTGCGCTCCCGCTTCGAAGACGGATCCGGATTCGCATCAAACTATTCTTCATAAACCTATGGAAAAAAATACGAAGACAATAAAAATCACAGACCTCAAGCATCCGGCCTACAACCCGCGTGAGATAAAGCGCGAAGACATCGACGCCTTAAAGCGGTCAATTGAAAGATTCGGATTGCGCGGACTGATTACGGTTAACACCAGCAAGGGACGCGACGGCTTCATTATCGGCGGCAACATGACCGTCATGGCCCTCAAAGAGCTGGGATGGGAAACAATACCGAAAGAGAATGTGGACTTGGTAGACATGCCGGAGAAGGAAGAAAAAGCACTGAGTCTTGCCTTAAACAAGATTGCTCAACGGCGCGATTGGAATGACGAGAGGCTGGCCGAACTCATGGTCGAGCTCAATCACTCCGACTTTGACCTGACCCTCACAGGCTTCAATGAAGTGGAGATAAGTAATCTCCTCGACAGCCAAATGCTCGAAGAGCCGGATGAAGAAGATAAAACCGCCGAAGAAGAATACGAGGAAATAAAAAAACCTGTGTCGAAATACGGTGAAGTTTATAAGCTCGGCCGACACAGGCTTATGTGCGGAGACGCAACCAAGATTGAAGACATCAAGAAATTGCTCGGCACAACCAAGGTGGATATGGTTTTTACCGATCCTCCTTACAACGTGGCTCACGTCAGTCACGAAAAGCGCGGGAAGTTTCCAACCGAGCAGGGAAAGATTCTCGGCGATCAGCAGAGCCAAGAAGACTTCGAAGCCTTCAGCGAAAAAGTATTCGCCAACTACCATGAAATTCTGAAGCCAGGTGCAACGATGTACGTCTGCACGGGCTATACCAGCTATCCGCTGTGGTACTACGAAATGCTGAACGCCGGGTTTGAATTTTCCTCGACAATCGTATGGGTTAAACCATCGTTCGCTATTGGTTGGGGAGACTACAAAAAACAATATGAACAGGTCATGAAAGCCAAGCGAAGCAAAGGCAAGACCAAAGCTCAGCCACTTATGTATGGGTGGAAGAAGGGAGAGAGGCACTTCTTCTACGGCGACAACAACGAAAGCGACGTGTGGGATATGCCTCGCAAAGCGATTACCAAAATGGCTCACCCGACTGAGAAACCGGAGTGGCTTATTATGCGCGCCATAAAGAACTCAAGCCGGGTCGGTCAAGTCGTGGTCGACTTCTTCGGCGGATCAGGAAGCACGCTTTTCGCCGCAAACAAACTGGAACGCACCTGCTATCTGCTCGAACTCGATCCGCGCTGGTGTGACGTGATTCGCAATCGCTGGGAGAAGGTCAAAGTGAAAGGTTAAAGAAAAGATAAAGAAAAAGTAAAGCAGTATGACAAAGCCCGCACTCACCACATCAAAGATGCCAGGAGAAACCGAACAGCAGTACACTGCGTGGCTTTTGTATTGCGAAGCAGGAAGCCTCCGGAAGACCGAAGGGCTATGGAACAGGGTTGGGCAAAGCTTGGGTGAAGCTGGGGTGGAATTTGCCGATCGGCTTGGCAAGAAACCTAGCGATACCACTCTAGAAACATGGTCAAAGAAGTACCGTTGGGTCGAACGAAAAGACCTCAAACTCACTGAAGACTTGGAGGGTCTCCGCAAAAAGGCGCAGGAGATTAAACAGAAAAAAGTATTTGCTATTGGCGAAGTATTCTGGGAAAAACTTCAGGCCCTGAAGAAGCAGATCAAAAAGGGAGAAGGCGCAACAGTCGATGAGATCAAGAAGTTGTGGGAGATGTTCAGGACTGAAATGGGAGAGTCGCTTGGCAAGCACGAACTTAGCATCAACGAAGACGAGCAAAAGCCTCCGACTCCGGAGCAAGAGGAACTAGGCCAAGCAATAGATGAAACCATCAAAGCTTTTTATGGACGAAAAGGAAAAGCAAAAAAGTAGCATCCTATATTGGATCAAGCAGAACGGAATAAAAAGCGAAAGCGGTGACCCGATTGAGTTCGCCGACCACCGCTTCATGCTGGATATTTATTCCGACCGCACGCCGATACAGGTGATACGCAAGGGATCGCAGATCGGAGCGAGCACGATGGAAATCCTGCGATCTGTTCATGCTGCACGCTTTTGGGGCATCAACCAAATTTATACGCTCCCAACTGTGGATGACGTGGCTGAGTTCGTAAAAAGCAAAGTGAACCGTATCGTGAAAGTGAATCCCTGCATGCTCGAAGGCGTAAGTGGAAAAGACGTAGATTCGGTGGAACAAAAACAGATAGGTAAGTCCTTCCTGTTTTTCAAAGGAACCTATACGGAGAAGGAAGCAATCATGCTCACCTCCGACCGCAACATCCACGACGAGCTCGACAAGTCCAAGCCGGAAGTCATCCGAGACTTCACTTCTCGCATGGGCTTCTCAAAAATACGAAGCCAACATTATTTCTCGACCCCAACCATTCCGGACATGGGCGTCGACAAACTGTTTGGACAATCGGATCAGAAACACTGGCGATTCAATTGCCCTCGTTGCAACTACGAGCAGCACATGGATTGGGAAAAGAACGTTGACCGTGAACGCAGAATGTACGTCTGCCAAAAATGCCACGATGAAATTACATCGCGGCATGTAAACGACACGGGCTGGTGGGAGGCCAGGTATCCGGGAGAGCCAATAAGCGGCTACTGGATAAGCCAAATGATGTGTCCGTGGCGCACCGCATCCGACCTACTCACTGAAGAAGCCAATGCCGAAGACCAGCAATACTTCTACAACTTCGTGCTGGGCCTGCCTTATATCGCATCGGATCAGAAAATTCCGCAGAGCCTGTTCCTTCGCAACACAACGAGTGAAGAAGTGGAAACATCAGGTTGGAATGTAATGGGAGCGGATACCGGAGACGAAAACCACATAGTCATCGGCAACGCTAAAGGAATATTCTGGATCGGAAAAATAAAAGACCGGCCGAACAAGACACGCTGGGAATACATGGCCGAGCTGATTCAATTCTACGACGTGCGGGTTTGCGTTATTGACGCAATGCCCTGGACGGAAGAAGCATTGCGTCTGGCCCGCAAATTCCCGTATCGCGTCTACGTGAACTTCTACAAAGACGATCCGAAAATGTTGGAAGTCGTTCGCTGGAACGATGAGAAAGAAGAAGACGAAAAGCCGTTTGAAGAAGAAGTAAAGGTGCTCACCTCCCGCAATCGAATTATCGATGACACGATATCGTCCCTGCGCCGGGGAGAAATAAAGTTTGCGATGAAGCCGGATGACCCGACATTCAAAATGCTCATCGAACACGCACAAACAATGTATGCACGGACAGTCACAAATCAATACGGCCAAGAAAAACGTGAATGGGAGTCGACGACCGGCGTCGATCACTCATGGCATGCGCTTCTATACTGGCATGTCGCTTTCAAAAAGAGACTCAAGTATGAACCAAACAAGTGATAAAAAAATAGCGAATCCAATCACGGAAGAACAGGCTCTTCTACTTGTGGAAATCGCCAAAGACTTGGCGGCCGTCGAGGAGGAGGGCTTCGGTCGTATCGTGATTGAAGTTAAGAACCACCGGATCGTTAACTGGTGGAAGGTCTCCTCCCGAACTGCACGAGGTTTTTGGCGTAAATTGCGTGGAAGCGTGGATCATTTGACTTCGTAAAAACCTTGGTCAATGTTGTGTCGTGGATGGATGAATGGTCTTTAGAAAATCCTTAGAAAATGTTTAGGAAATCCTATT
>JALNVY010000230.1 GCA_023231165.1 Syntrophales bacterium
GCGTCGATGACCCGGCTGATGAAATCGGCCTGAGTAATACCGGCGGCGGCGGCCTGATGAAACAATACCGTCGAAGGCGTCATCCCTGGCAGGGTATTGGGTTCGAGAACCGCTATCCGCCCATCGGGACGGACAAACATGTCAATGCGTGCGTATCCTTTGAGGTCCAGGACTTGAAAGGTTGCGATCGCCGTCTTCTGAATTTTTATCAGGACATCATCGGGAACCCTGGCCGGGGTCTTGTTTTCCCCCTGCCCGTAAAGAAACTTATCCTCAAGAGAAAGGATGTCGTCGGTCGGAATCGTTTCCGACGGGGTGAGAGCCAGCGGCGGATCGTCCCCCAGGACACCGCAGGTAACTTCCGTCCCGGCGAGGAATTCCTCCACCAGGGCCACATTGTCCCAGGTGAAGGCAGACTCTATAGCTGCGGCGACTCCCTCAATGGAGACAACCTTCTTCACGGCAGTGCTGCACCCTTCCCGGGTGGGCTTGACAATACAGGGGAAACCTGTCTCTTTTTCCACCCGGTCAAGAATCTTTTCCCGCCCTTCTGCATCCCACCTCCGTTTGAAAACCGGAATGGTCGCGGGGACGTCAATGCCGCTCATGGACAGGATACGGCGGGAGATATATTTATCCATTCCCAGGGCCGAGGCAAGAACCCCCGAACCAGTATAGGGAATATGCAATAACTCGAGGAGTCCCTGTATGCATCCGTCTTCTCCATACTTGCCATGCAGGCCCAGATAAACGAGATCGGTGCAGTCCTTCAGTGCTTCATAGGGAATCCGTCTGGCTTCTGTTTCCAGATCATCTTCGATATCCCTGGTACTGTTTCTCATGAGGAGCTTCAAAGGGATATCCCAGAGGTGGGCCTGAGAATCCATAAATACCGCTAAGGGATCGAATCTTTTCCGATCCATCTTGCTGAATATATTCCGTCCGCTCTCCAGGGAGACCTCCTTCTCCGAGGATACCCCCCCCATGATGACCGCGACTCGGAGTTTTTTATCTATTATTTCATTCGACATATACAAGTCCCCTTACTGGTTTGTCATTCCGAGACCTTTGAAAAATGGCTTCACCGCAGCTCAAAAATCTTTTTCGCTTCTGGTAAGCATGCACATAACTATCAATAATTACAAGATATTAACTTGCATCTCGGAACGGCGAAAAACATTTGATTCGCTGCTTGCGACCCATTTTTCTGCGGTTATGCAAAGCTTTCATTCAGGCTTTCTCCGGAATGACAACTTTGTTACGAAGTCGGTAAATACTTGGAATCTTCCCATATTCACCTGTTGCCTATTGCCTATTGCTTGTTTCCTTCTTACAGCGGACCTCTTTTATCCTTATGAATGGCGAGGGCGTTCTGAATTAATGTCGAGATCATCATCGAAGGTAGCATCCCGGCGCTGGCCGCCTGCTCGAAAAAGAATGAAGATGGGGCCATGCCCGATGACGAATTCGGATCGGTAATAAAAATCCTGCCGTCCTTCAGATAGAACCCGTCGATACGCCCATAGGAGCGAAACCCGAGCACTTCAAAGGCTCGCGTGGCTTCCGTCTTGATTATCTCCGCTGTCTCCCGGGGAATGTTTTTCGGTGGCGTGAATTTACGGCAACGTCCCGGCATGTATTTGTCGTCGTAGGTGTAGAAGGCGCTCTGGGGATAAATCTCTGTCAGATCCAGGGGCGCGATCTCGCCGTCCCGCTCCAGAACGATGCAGGAAAACTCGATGCCTTCGAGAAATTCCTCGATCAGCACCGCCCGGTCCCAGCGCAGGGCCTCTTTTATAACCCCATCCAGATCGGCCATATCCTGAATCTTGCCCACCCCGACGCTCGATCCTTCCCGAACCGGTTTCACAAAAAAGGGCAAGGCAAAATTCTCCCGCAACTTTTTCTGCACCTGTTCCGGCGCCCGCAACCATTCATCCTCATACACAATCATACTTTTCGGGACGTTAACCCCCGCCGCCGCTAATATTTTTTGCTGGATATGCTTGTCCATCCCCAGGGCGGACGCCAGGACCCCCGGTCCCGTATAGGGAATCCCGAGGAGTTCGAGGAGACCCTGGATACATCCGTCATCGCCGTATTTACCGTGGAGGGAAATGAAGGCAAAATCGATGTTCTCTTTCAATGCCTCGTAGGGCATTCTCCGGGCTTCGCTTGCCAGACGTTCCGCAATATCAACCGTCGTATTCTGAGATACCAGTTGCCAGGGGATCTCCCAGAGACCGCCGTCGCCGTCCATAAACAGCGGCACCCCCGCATAGTATTCAGGATCGAGATTGTCGTAGACATTCCGACCGCTATTCAGGGACACCTCCCGCTCCGATGACATCCCTCCCAGGATAATACCCACCCGTAATTTATTCATCAACCCCAAGCTGCCTCCTTTAGAACCTGTAACAAGCGCTAAGCATCCCAGACAAAGGTCACGCCACTGTTCGGAAAGATCCAGGTATGATTCGGCGCCCGGAGACGGATATATTTGCCTTTTTCCCGAATGACTTCCGGATAAGGATGCTTGCCTGCAAAAAAACTCACCTCCCGGACATGCCGGAAACCCGTTTTCTCATAATTGAAGGAAATATCGAGTCCCCGGGTCGGATAAACGACATAGACGGAAAAAATGTTGTTCGTCCGTGATTTTTTCGTAAATATTTCGATGGCCACTTCCACCTGGGTATTAAGCTTTTCCCGCAGGGCCTCATGGCCGCACCAGATCTCGTAGCCCCGGGAGGTCATTTCGGTGCTGATGATGGGAACATCCATGTTATCGATGCTCACCCTGGCAACGCGAAAATCCCTCTCCATCGCCAGATTATCCCCCCCGCTCATCAGCCAGCGATACTCGCACCGGGGATCTTCAAAAAACGCGGCCAACTGTTCATTGTCAAAGGCGCAGCCAATGACAAAGCCGTCGTTTTTCAAGGTCTTCTTATAAGAAACCCGGGTGGTTACATTCAGGGCGTCATCGCTTCGGGCCGCTGTCCCGTCTTTCCTGACCTCGGGCTCGGCGACGCTAATATCATAACGGAAGTCTTCCCGCAATTCCAACTGTCGATCCTCTTTTCCGAAAAGGGTCTCGAACATTTCGTAATAAATGGCATCCCCTAATTCCTCGCTTCGGGCCCGGGTTTGAAAACACTGGCGAATGATGCTGTCAATCCGGTCGATGGACCGCTCTTCATCAGGGATATAGATGCGCCGGAGCCTGGGCAGAACGGTGTCCGCCTTTCCCTTATGGATAAACAACCGGGGCGCCCGCTTCCCCAGGGCACAAAGAATTTCATAGCTGATACTCCCCACGCGACCGGCAATTTCATTGGCGGAGATTGATTCCTGCCCCTGCCGCCCCATGAGGACAACCTCGTCGCCAACCTGGCAATCCGGGATACCGCTCACATCCACCGTACACATATCCATGGAAACCCGCCCGATGACGGGTGCACGCTTTCCCCGGATGAGAACCTCTCCCTGATTGGAGAGAATGACACCGTAGCCGTCGCCATAGCCTATCGGTATCGTTGCGATCCTGGTCGGCTTATCGGTAATGTAAGTACGATTGTAACCGATGCTGTATCCTTTCGGGAAATCCTTCAGCAGCACGATCCGCGTTTTGAAAGACATCACCGGCAGCAGGTCCGCTTTATTCATTGTCTCCGGGGAAGGATAGATGCCGTAGGACATGAGCCCCGGCCGTACCATGTCAAGATTGAACTGGGGGTAGTTCAGGATGGCGCCGCTATTGGACATATGCCGGATGGGAATACGGATTCCCGCCTCTTCCAGTTGTGCGAGGAGACGACTGAAAAGTTGTGCCTGCCCCTCGTTATACTCCAGAAGCGTCTCACTCGAAGAAAGATGGGTAAAAATCCCTTCGAGGATAAGGTTCGAAAGAGCGAGGATATCCTTAATGGTCTGAAATGCCTCATAGTAA
>JALNVY010000231.1 GCA_023231165.1 Syntrophales bacterium
GAGCAGTAAAACGGGCCATCGATCGCATCCCAAAGGAAATTCGCTCCCGCCTGGATAATATCGTGATTTCCGTCCAACCACGTCCATCCCGTGACATGATCAGAGAACTCGCGCTGCCACCCGGCGACCCGCTCTTCGGCGTCTATTGGGGTGTTTCTCTGCCGGAGCGGTCCGAAACCAGCCCGCCCCTCTTCCCGGACACCATTTTCATCTTTCAGGAACCCTTGGAAGATGCCTGCCGAAGCCTGGCGGAATTAGAGGAGGAGATCGAAATTACCATCGTCCATGAAATCGCCCATTTCCTCGGCATGACAGAAGAACAGCTCGCGGCGCTTGGATATGAGTAAGAAAAGAAGGTAAGTCGGATTCCAAAGCAAAAACAAAGATGAAATCAAGGCGACAAGGAAGAGGCGACGTAGGCGTATTGTTTATACGTCGAGGAGCCGATGACGAAGCCAACGAAGATAGCACTTTGCTTTGGAGGCCAAATAAGAAAGGCGGGGCAAATGAACGACTCATTTACCCCGCCTTTTATCTGGCGGAGAGAGGGGGATTCGAACCCCCGGTACACTTTTGGGCGTACACACGATTTCCAGTCGTGCCCTTTCGGCCTCTCAGGCATCTCTCCGGATCTGCTATTATAAACTTAAATAAAGTCAAACATCCTGTCACTCCCGCGCAGGCGGGAGTCCAGATCTATTTGACGTCACTGGATTCCCGCCTGCGCGGGAATGACAAAACAAAGACATTTTCAAGGCTCCTATTTTTAGCTAAATTGTTACTCTTCCACAAATTACTTTTTTAATGGCGGAGAGAGGGGGATTCGAACCCCCGTGGGAGCTTTTGGCCCCCAAATCGATTTCGAGTCGATCCCGTTACGACCACTTCGGTACCTCTCCGCATGGAGCTTTCTATGTTCGAAGCGGTGCGGGTTATAACCTCTTTCGTTGAAAAAAGCTACTCAAAATTTCAGAACACAGTCCTTCCATAATACCCCCGGTAAAATCCACATGATGATTCAGGAGCTTATCATCGAATATGCGGCCAATGGAAACAACGGCGCCCCCCTTGGGATCTCTCGCCCCGAAGATAACCCTTCCGATTCGGGCGTGAATGACGGCACCGGCGCACATAAAACAGGGCTCCAGTGTCACATACAACGTCATTCCCGACAGTCGGTAATTCCCTGCATACCGGGCCGCGGTTCGGATGGCAAGGATCTCGGCGTGGGCCGTCGGATCGTTCAAAGCGATGGGACGGTTGTGGGCCCGGGCAATAATCTGAGCGTCGCTAACGATGAGCGCACCGACCGGGACCTCCCCTTCCGCCGCGGCAGCAGCCGCCTCCTCCAAGGCCAGGGCCATGTAGAGTCCGTCCATCTCCCCATGTGGCATCATCGTCATCTCAGAACCTTTGTAATTATCGGCGTTTTGCGTCATTGGCAGATAAAGGCTATTACTTCATTTTTATTGATTTGTTCTTCAGTATTGATTTATGATGACCCCATGAAGCCTTTCTGGAAATCTAACCGATTGCCGCTGCAAAAGGCCTTTATCACGGCTATCCTGATTTCCCTTGCCTCGCATGTACTGGTCCTTTCCATGCCCATCATCGGTGAAAAACCGTCTCCCCTGCCACGGGACGGCGGTCTGCTGACCGTACACCTGACCGAACCCATTCTGGCTCCTCAGGAAAAGGACGGCAAGAAAGAACCGGTTACGGTAAAGGAACAACCGAAGCCGACGCCGGCAGCAACGACCGAGGCGGTTATCAGAGAGGACACCGTTAATCTGGGTAGCCAGGACAGCCGTTACCGCTCCTATCTTCTCAAGATCCGGAAGCGGATTGAAAACAGATGGAAATATCCTCAAGCTGCTCTCCAGAAGAAGGAAAAAGGCACGACAACGGTCAGATTTTCCATCGATAAAAACGGGGTTTCATCCTCTCAAGACGTCGTTTCTTCGTCAGGTTCACAGCTTCTTGATGAATATACCCTTTTGGTCATTCGCACCGCTGCGCCCTATGAGCGCCTACCCGGAGACCTGGGTCTCTCAAAACTCCACATCGTGGCTGTATTCCATTACCGGTTGGCGGAGTAATGGTCAAAGGTCGGAAATCAAAGTCGTCAATCGGCGGTTCAGTTCGAGGAGCCTTTCCCTGACCTCCGACTGTTCCACCCATCCTTTCGCCTCAATCCGCGACTGTCTTTCCCGGAGCTGCTTCAAACGATTTTCCATATCCAGAATGATATAATTCCAGTCGATTCGGGAAACAGCCTGTTCCGGAGCGGCCGTGCGCTCAATCGCTTCCCCCGGTTTCAATGTTATTTCCTCGAGATAGTCGGGAATGGTCACCGGGAGTCCGAAGCGCTCACGGATCAGGCCGGCAAGGGTCTGCTGGGCCGAATATTCACCGTGGATGAGAAAGACCTGTAAGGCTTGCGACCGGAAACACCCCAGCCACTCTAAAAGCTGACTCTGCCCGGCGTGGGCGGAAAAGCCGTTGATGGTAAAAATACGCGCCTTGACCGCTAAATCCTCATTAAAGATTCTGATAATCTTGGCCCCATCCACGATTCGTCGCCCCGTAGTTCCCTGGGCCTGAAAACCCACAAATACCACGCTGGCTCCTTCCCGCCAGAGATTGTGGCGGAGGTGATGCCGAATCCGGCCCGCATTGGCCATGCCGCTTGCCGAAACAACCACGGCCGGCCCTGTTGAGGTGTTTATTTTAATGGACTCCTCAGTGCTGCGGGTGAAATGGAGCTGGGGAAAGGTCAAGGGATCCTCTCCCTTCTTGAGAAGACCCTTGGCCTCTTCATCAAAATAGTTGGTATATTTCCGGAAGATCTCCGTTGCCTGGGTGGCAAGCGGGCTGTCCACATAAACGGGCATGTCCCTGGGAAGGCGGCCTTCCCGGTCCAGGAGGTGGAGGCAGTAGAGCAATTCCTGGGTTCTTTCCACGGCGAAGGACGGGATGATCACCTTTTGCCCGTTACGGTAACTGTAAGCGACGGCCTCTGCCAGTTCGTTGAGGCTGTCCGTCTCGTTCTTGTGATCCCGGTTGCCGTAGGTTGACTCCATAAAAAGATAGTCCGCCGTCTCGATCACTGTGGGGTCCTTGATGATAAGTTGGGCGGGCCGGCCGATATCCCCGGAAAAAACGAGTTTCGATACCTTCCCGTTTTCCGTTACCCCTAATTCTAGGATGGAGGCCCCGAGAATATGACCGGCATCGCGGAAGGTAGCCGTCAAGCCGGCAAAGGGCGTTATCGTCTGATCATAGTCAACCGCTTTGAAATACTGGGTAACTTCTTCAGCATCCTTCCGAATGTAGAGGGGTTCGACATAATTCTCACCGTCGCCCTGACGAAGATGCTTGCGAGTTTTCCATTGGGCCTCCATCTCCTGAATGTGGGCGCTGTCCAGAAGCAGGATTTTTAAAAGATCAATCGTGGGGGGCGTAGCATAGATCGATCCGCGGAAGCCTTCCTTGACGATCCGGGGCAACAGACCGGCGTGATCGATATGGGCGTGGGTCATGAGAATGCACTCTATTTTTGCAGCATCATAGATCTTTGTCTCCCAATTGCGCTTCTCAATTTCCCCATTGCCTTGATGCATCCCGCAGTCGATGGCGAACCGGTGTTCTCCCGTCTCCAGGATGAAGCAGGAACCCGTCACCGTCCGTGCCGCCCCCATGAATTTCACTTTCATACCCTTAGTTCTCCTTTTATACTTCCGTGGACACGTCCTCAGCCCGAAGGGATTGGAACGAGTCCCTGTTTCTTCTGCCCTCTGTCCATATGCCATCCACTTTGTAATTGCAATGAGATTCACACCGTCTGGCATTGAACTATATACGGATTTTTACGGAAAAACGTGTTAAGGGTGGGGCCATGGAATCGATTGTTGAAGCCCTGCAGATCAGAAAAACTTATGGCC
>JALNVY010000232.1 GCA_023231165.1 Syntrophales bacterium
GTTTTCAGCATGGCCATAGGTCCGCAGGCGTAAATCATTGTTTTGCGCGGATCACATCCCTGCGTAATATCCGGAAGCAAGTCCGTCACAAGCCCGCAACTCCCCAAACTGCCATCGTCCGTGGCAATATTCAGCAATCCCTGCATGCCCTTTAACCGCTCTATGCCGACGATCTCTGCGCAGCTTTTTGCGCCCAGACAGATTTTCAGATCATGCTTCCCGGCACCCCGGCCCTCCAGATAATCGGCGAGGAAAGTGATCGGTGCCACACCCATGCCCCCCGCCAGCAGGATTCGATGGGAGCGGGCCTTTTCGATGCGGAAACCCCGTCCCAAAGGGCCGAGAATGTTCACTTCCGCTGCCGTGGTCAACTGGGAGAGGTGTTCCGTTCCCCGTCCCACGACCCGGTATAATAACTCCAGGATGACATGATCCTGATTCCGCACAGATTGATAGATACTAAGGGGCCTTGAGAGGAGCGGCCCACCGCCTCTGGTAGGCCGTATCATCACAAACTGTCCGGGTACGGGGTCCATGAACTCCGCAGGAAGACGAACCGCCATATGCAGATGCTGCGGGCCGAACTGATTATTAAAGGTGATGCTTCCTGTCCACATGATTTATAATCTTTTACTATCTATATTGCTTGCGTGATTCCCTTCACATCGGCCGCCAGAATGAGGGCGTCTTCTCCCGTTTCCTGATAGTAGCCCTTCCGCCGACCTTTTATCATAAATCCGAATTTTTCGTATAATTTTATGGCGTCATGATTGGATTGCCTAACTTCCAGATGTGCGGATACGATTCCCATATCCCGCAGAACTTTGAACATCTCATGAAGGAGTCTGCCGGCGATGCCGGAACGCCGGTATTCCTCTTTCACGGCAATCCGATGGATCTCCGCCTCGTCCAGAATAAGCCAGAAATTCAGATAGCCCCGTAAGTCCGCAGTTTCCTCACCCCTGTCATCTACGGCGACGAGGGTCCGGGAAAGGGAGTTCCGTTTTTCTCTTTCCCAGATACCGGCGCTATAGGGCAAGGGAAAGGACCTGCCTTCGATTTCCATTATCGCCTGGATATCATTCAATTCCATCTGCCGGATACGGAGGTTAGAAGGCATGGATTAGTTCAATAACAACCATTGTCACCAGAAACAGGGCACAGAAGATGGGTACGGTTCTGCGAATCTTTACCGTACTCAGGCATACGGCGATAAGGACCGCCGGAATGATGAGATACATCAATCCCATTGCTTTCAAAACGAAATCAGGGAGGAGCGGAAAAGTTGTTTCAATAATCATGATGCCGGCGATTATGGAAAAGAATAAAAAAAGAGAATAAACGGCAAAGGTTTTTACAATGGCACGGATATGTTGCCTTGTGATTCCCCCGGGGTCGGCCGCTTTGGCCGCCTGGAGGGCTATTTCTGAAAGGCGCTCATTGGACTGAATAAGCGCCGTATCCATTTTTTGAGTGATATAACCGAGAGGTATGAATAGTAAAAAGGCAAAGGCCATTGCCTCATGACGGGTTTGTCCGTATTGGCTGTTGGCCAGGAGCAAAGAGGATACGATCATTACTGCAAGCAGTGAATCGTTGGGGGGCACAGAGATGCCGATTTGCGGTTTGTCTATCCAGAGCAACTCCAGGAAAGCCCCGATACTCAGACCGGTCAGGACATCTCCTAACAAGAATCCTGTCAGCGGTGCGATCACGACAGGTCGTGAGAGCATGATTTGCAGGCATGTCCTATCAAGACAGAGGAAACCTCCGATGACAGACACCATAACAACTTTCAGAAACATATCATTGACGACCTCGTATACATTCTGCAAATCGTTCAACAATATTGCGGCGACAAATGCTTCTATGACAGGGGGTTCAATGCCTCGGCGATGTTCAAGGGCCGTTCTCTCGGAATTCGCCGCATCTCTATACGGACTCCCCGCTGCAAAAGACTCTGGATGCTGGCAATGTCCTCATCGCTGAGTAAAACACAGGCTGACAATTATTGCCGGCATTCGTCATTGTAGATATTGCCGATATTTAATTTCTCGAATGAAAATCCAAGGGCATAAGCGCGCAGGGCATCCCATACATTCGAGAACAGGATGATGGATCGCACCCGATCCTTATTGTCACTCACCTGCAAGGCGTTGTATTTCACAAAATCTTCGACACTGTGAATTATCACCTCAACATCGCTGGGAACGGACATTTTAATAACCGTTTCTCTGAAGAAATCGCTGGCGACCTCATCATCTACGACAATGATTCTGGATGCTTTCAGGAAAGGGACCCACGCTTCGATGATCTGTCCATGGACAAGACGATTGTCGACCCTTATAAGGACGCAATCCATAGGATCACGCACCGATCTTTTTATTAAGTATTTCACTGGCTACGCAAATATTTTTGATGCCATATTCCTTAATGAAAATGGCATATTCACGTAGCGCCATATTTTCCCGAACATCAGTCAGCTTGAGAAGCATGGGCAGATTAACGCCCGTAATCACCTCTACCTTGCCCTCTTTCAGGAAAGAGAGGGATATATTAGAGGGCGTTCCCCCGAAGAGATCCGTTAAAATTATCACGCCCTTCCCCTGGTCCAACTTTTTTATTGCCGTACTGATTTCCTTTTTTATATCTTCCAGACCCTTTGTCTGATCAACAGAGATATGGATAACCCCCTTCAAGGGTCCTTTAATAAGTTCTGCCGCCTTGATCAACTCGTGTCCAAGCCCGCCGTGGGTTGTAATAAGCACTCCGATCATCATATACTCTTTAACCTCTATGGACGATTTTCCGGTGTACGCTAATGGATTGGTCTGCAATTGTCAAGGTCTTATCAGTGTACCTTTTATTCTCTCATATCTTGACAAGAACACAAAGAGAAGATATATCTTACACGAACGAGGGATCTGCGATGTACGTTTCGCGTTATGTAGCTGGAATCGAATACGAAAAGTGCGACAGGGTCTCAGTGGTGATTGCCACCCCGACGAGACCAACTTAAATGTAACGTGACTCCAGCCAGACAATGAACGGCATAGGCGGTACTCGTTCACTAAACTCCCTTAAACCGGCCATTTTTGCCATGATTGCCCTTTCAGGTATCTGGGGTTACAACTGGGTAGTCATGAAGGAATGTTTGCGGTATGCATCACCCTTTGATTTTGCTGCCCTGCGTACATTTATCGGCGCCCTGAGTCTTTTTACCATCCTCCTCCTGCAACGAAAATCGCTGGCGCCAAAAGAGATTATTATGACCATTCTCCTTGGTCTGCTTTCGACTACGGGATGTATCGGTCTCGTTACCCTGGCGCTGTTTTATGGAGGCGTCGGAAAAACCGCAATCCTGGTCTACACCATGCCCTTTTGGGTACTGGTTCTGGCTTGGCCGCTCCTTTCCGAATATCTGGCCGGAGTTCAATGGATCGCCGTTATTCTCGCCTTTTCAGGCCTGATGGTCATTCTCGAACCCTGGAATCTTCAGTCAAGCCTGTTGGGGAACATCCTCGCTGTATTATCGGGAATCGCCTGGGCCGGAAGTGCAATTATGACTAAAATCATGTGGAAAAAGTTTACCTTTGATCTTATCTCCCTGACGGCCTGGCAAATGTTCTTCGGCTGCATTCCCCTGATCTTTATCGCCATGATCGTTCCCAGCCCTCCGGTGCAATGGACTCCCTACTTTATTGCCGGACTCGCATTCAGTTCCATTGTCAGTCAGGCCCTCGCCCTGATCCTGTGGTTTTTTATTCTGAAAGTCCTGTCGGCGGGGATGGCCAGCATGGGAACACTGGCCACTCCCATCATCGGCATGATTGCCGCCGCCATTCAATTGGGGGAAAGACCTACTTTCGTTGAGGCCATGGGTATGATACTGATCATCACCGGATTGACAATCATTACCGTTCAGGGAGTCA
>JALNVY010000233.1 GCA_023231165.1 Syntrophales bacterium
CAGACGAAGTTCCGCGACGAAATCCGCCCCCGCTTCGGGCTGATGCGGTGCCGTGAATTCAGCATGAAAGACGCCTACAGCTTTGATATCGATACCGTGAATGCAGACCTCAGTTATCAGAAGATGTTTGCCGCCTATAACCGGATTTTCGAGCGTTGCGGTCTGAAGTTCAGGCCCGTGGAAGCCGACACGGGCAGCATCGGCGGAAGTTATTCCCACGAGTTTCTCGTTATTGCTGAGTCCGGTGAGGATGGGATGGCATATTGCGAAGGTTGCGGCTACGCGGCCAATCTGGAAAAGGCGGAAATTGCCAGACCGGAGGAGCAAGAGGTTAACCGGTCGTTATTTTTGTCCCGGGAAGAGATCCACACCCCGGAGGTGCGGACCATCGAAGAAGTATGTGCCTTTCTTCAGGTACGACCGGAGAATGTAATAAAGACTCTGATCTTTAACGCCGACGGGGTTCCCGTGGCCGTCCTGGTCAGGGGTGATGAAGAGGTAAACGAGATCAAGGTGAAGAACTACCTTGGTTGCGATATTCTGGAAATGGCCATGGATGAAATGATCCAGGCGGCAGCCGGATCGCCCCGGGGATTTGTCGGTCCCATCGGGATCAAGTGCCGGACCCTGGCCGACTATTCCCTGATGAACCTCACTAATATAGTCGTGGGGGCCAACAAGGAGGACTATCATCTGAAGAACGTTAACTTTGAGCGGGATTTCAAGGTAGAAGCCTATGCCGACCTGCGCGTCGTTCGGGAGGCTGATCCCTGCCCGCGATGCGCAAGGGAAATCCATTTTGCCCGGGGGATCGAGGTGGGCCATGTCTTCAAATTGGGGACCAAGTACAGCAAGGCAATGAAAGCCATTTATCTCGACAAGAACGGGAAAGAACAATACATGGTTATGGGATGCTACGGGATCGGCGTCGGCCGAACTGCGGCGGCCTGTATTGAGCAGTATCACGATGAAAATGGCATTATCTGGCCCCTGGCCATTGCCCCCTATCAGGTGATTATTACCCCCGTCAACATGAATGATTCGGACCTGGCCACAACCGCCGAAAAACTCTACGCAGATCTTTTGTCTATGGGTGTCGAGGTTATCCTGGATGACCGTGACGAGAGGGCAGGCGTGAAGTTCAAAGACGCCGATTTGATCGGCATTCCCTTGCGGGTGACGATCGGCCCTAAAAACCTCGCCGCTGGAAAAGTCGAGATCAAAATAAGAAGGTCCGGGGAGGTCAATATTTTATCCGTCGAAGAGGCAAAAAGTTTTATTTTAGGTGCAATTCGTCAAATATGATGCCTGAAAGATAATATGCTTCGTATTACCGACATACTTGACAAAACCCAAGCCTATCTTCCCCTGGAAGATCAGGAAATGATCGAGAAGGCCTATATCTTTTCCGCCTCCGTGCATCAGGGACAGCTACGGCTCTCGGGCGAGCCTTATCTAACCCATCCCATGGAGGTTGCCGGTATGCTTGCGGATATGAAGCTGGACGCCGCAACTATCATTACCGGTCTCCTCCACGACACCGTGGAAGACACCCTTGCCACCACCGCCCAGATCGAAGCGTTATTTGGTAAAGACGTGGCGTTTCTTGTCGATGGTCTTACCAAGATCAGCAAGATTACCCTAGGATCACAGGAGGAACGTCAGGCGGAGAACTTCCGGAAGATGATTCTGGCTATGTCTGCCGATCTCAGGATTCTTGTTGTCCGCCTTGCCGATCGTATTCACAACATGCGGACCCTTAATTATCAACCCCCCGACAAGCAAAGGTACATCGCCACGGAGACTCTCGATCTTTACGCCCCTCTGGCCAATCGTCTCGGTATCAACTGGATGAAAGTGGAACTCGAGGATCTGTCTTTCCTATATCTCGAAAACGACGCCTATAGCGAACTCTCACGACGGATTGAAAAGAAGCAGGAACAACGGGATCAATATACAGCAGAGGTCAAAGGGGTCATTGCGAAGGAGATTGCGAAACACGGGCTCAAGGGTGAAGTGGAAGGAAGGGCAAAGCATTTATACAGTATTTACATGAAAATGCAGAACCAGCACATCGATTTTGACGAGGTTTACGATCTTATCGCTTTCAGAATTATCCTGGATACTGACAAGGACAGGGATTGTTACGAGGCTCTGAGCATCGTGCATGCCCTCTGGAAACCGGTTCCGGGTCGCTTCAAGGACCGGATTGCCATGCCCAAGGCGAATGGATACCGGTCGCTCCATACCACTGTCATCGGTCCGTATGGAGAGCGGGTCGAAATTCAGATTCGAACGCGGGAAATGCATGAATGGGCGGAAGAAGGGATTGCCGCTCACTGGCGTTATAAAGAAAAGCGGGCGGACCTGGGCACGGAAGATCAGCAGATCATGAAACTCCGGGAACTTTTAGATGTTCAGCAAGAAGCCGATAATCCGAGGGAGTTCATGGCCAATCTAAAACTGGCCCTTTTCCCTGATGAAGTTTACGTTTTTACGCCGAATGGCGATGTGCAGGCCTTTCCAAAAGGGGCAACGCCTCTCGATTTTGCGTACAGTATCCATACGGATGTGGGGCATCAATGTATCGGGGCCAAGGTCAACCGAAATATCGTCCCCTTGAAATATGAACTCCAGAACGGGGATACCGTTGAAATCATCACTCAGGCCGGACATCATCCCGGTAAGGACTGGCTGAAATGGGCAGTGACCTCCCGTGCCCGCTCCAAGATCAAAAACTGGATCAAAACCGAGGAAAGAAAGCGAAGCATCGAAATCGGACGGGAGATTCTGGATAGGGAATTCAAAAAACATAGCCTCAAGCTCTCACAACTGCTGAAATCGGACGATCTGAAGAAGCTCTATGAAGAGCATAACGTCAACTCGCCGGATGATGTGATGGCGCTGGTCGGTTACGGAAGGCTATCGGCTAAGCACATCGTTAACCGTTTTCTCCCCGAGATAGCCCACAAGACGGAAGAAGTCTTTATAGATAAGCCAACAAGAAAGGCAAAAAGTGCACCGTCCTTAGGCATCTCTCTCACCGGAATTGAGGATGTCCTCGTCAAAATGGCCCGCTGCTGCGATCCCATTCCCGGCGATGAGATTGTCGGCTATATTTCACGGGGGCGAGGGATTACGATCCATACCGCCCACTGCACCAATATTCAGGAACTGGATCCGGAAAGGGTCATTGAGGTATCGTGGAATATTAAGGATAAACAGAACTATTCCGTTGATATACGCGTGGTCTGCAAGGATAAGAAAGGGGTTATAGCGGATGTAAGTTCCGTAATATCCGCAATGGATATCAATATCAGCCATGCAGAAGTGGAAACTACCCCTGAATTGCAGGCGATTTGTAACTTCCGGATCGAAGTCCATGACCTGAAACAATTCAATCAAGTGGTTGCCGCCGTAAAAAAGGTCAAGTGTGTCATTTCCATCGAACGTCTGAAAAAATCATGATCACGTGTTCCATATTGACAGGCGGGGGCGTTATGCAGTATGTAGCGCCCACATCAAAGGTAGGGAAAATGAAGATATTCAAGATTATCAGCATTTATACAATCCTCGTCATACTGGGGATCTGCTGTTTGGCCGGACAAGCATCGGCTCAACAGGAACGCATCAACAAGGCGATTATCATCGATGCGGGACACGGCGGGTCCGACTACGGGGTCAAGGTCTCCGATACATCCTATGAAAAGGATCTTAACCTGCGCATTGCCTTGGCCCTACAGAAAGAATTGAACAGCATAGGCTATAAAAAGGTCATGCTCACGCGTTCCGCCGACAAGGAAATCCCCTTGAAGGAAAGGATCCAACTGATTAAAAACAATGACCCCCTGTTAGTGATCAGCATTCATATCAATGGGGGCTTTGGAAACAAGTCTAAAGGATACGAAATCTATTTTCCCGGCTTCCGGAC
>JALNVY010000234.1 GCA_023231165.1 Syntrophales bacterium
CGGAGAATTTTCACCCGTGCACTCCAGCGGGTGGTACGGACGACGCTTCCATGCAGGGCTTGCTCAGCACGGTCCAGGGCATCTTCCAATAGGGCGTCATGAAGCGGCTCGATCACGATTTTCCACTTTAGCCATGCCTTGAAACCGCATTCGGCATCGATCACATGGCGAAGAATGACGTGCCTGTTCCGGCGAATGACCTCGAAGTAGTGCCGTCCGTCGAGATCCGCTGTCATCCCCGTGCCATCAAAGCGGAAGAACACCCTCCGGCCAGGCGTATAGTCTTCAACTTCATACCTTACAGCCCCGTGGCCGCCCCTTGCCCCCGGCTTGAGGCTTGTGTCAAAGAGCATCGGCGGCCAGGTGTCCCGAGGCCAGAGCCGGTCATCCGGTCCGGACAACGTATCGAGGATGCTTCCCACGGAATCGGCCTCTGTCCGGAAATTTCTTTCATGTCTGTTATCGATTTTCATTTTTCCCTTCCCATGATGGCTGAATATGTTTGTCGGATATAGTCGTCAACATCTCTGGGCGGTTTTACACCCTGCCGGATATAGCGTATGACTGCTGCGTAAGGAACATCGATGAGTGCGTAAACCGTCCGATTTCTTTCCTCACGCCCCGCCTTGCCGAATGCCCGCTTGACATAATCGTTCATACCATCTTCAAGCGTACATTTGATCCTAAGAACTCTTTCCTTGAGGTCGTCCTGCCAATCTCCCGCTGCCAACTCCTCCCGCCGGTAAAGAAGGAGAATGCGGGCCTCGGCGGGGTACTGGCGAACCCAACGTGGTGTATGGAGTGCCGCATCAAGCCCCTTACCTTTCTGCAAGGCCTGAAGAAAGGCCTCTTGGAAGGAAGAAACCACTTTTAGCCAAACCTCGGCCAGCAGCATATCCCGCGATAGAAAACGATGATAGACCGAGCCGACCGGCGCACCGACCTCCCGAGCCACCGCGGCGATGGTCATGGCCGCAGGCCCCTGCCCGGCAGCGATCTTTAGTGCCGCATCTACAAATTGTTCATTGTTGAAGTGAGCATTCCGTCCCATATGTGGCCATATATTAGAATATAAATTCTAATATGTCAAACATTTTTTAACGAGTATTTTCTTTTTCGTGGGGGCGTATCAGAAAAACGAGCTTGTGTGTCAATGGAATATCAACCACAGATTGCCGTTCATCATAAATGGTTTATAACCGTTCCGTCATTAGTTAATGGGGACCCTTTCATGATCGTTTTCGTGCGTTCCACGATCTCTTGCGTCTGGCAGTATTCCACAATAATCTTCAGAAAGGTATCGGAATATTTTTCAAGTTTTGCCATGCCGATTCCATAGATTGCGGAAAGTTCTTCCCTTGTCTGCGGGAAATAGACGGCCATTTCTTTCAATGTCCGGTCATGAAAGATTGTAAAAGGAGGTAGATTCGCCAAGTCAGCGAGTTCTTTTCGTTTCTTCCGGAGAATTTCAAAGAGAACGGGATCGTGGGGCCCCGACTCACCTTCACGCTGACCGATAACCTCGCCCTTTTCCTTTTTCGCCTCCTCCAGTCTGCCCCTGACGGCCTCCTTTCCCTTCAGAACCTCCCATGCCTTTTGGGTAAGCCTGAGGGTTCCGTGGTCATAATCGTAAATAAGCAGTCCTTTCTGGATAAACTGGCGGGACATGTTGCGCCACTGCTTTGTCGTATGTGCAGTTCCGATCCCGTAGGTGGAGAGTTGATCGTGACCGAATTTCAAGACCTTTTGGGAATTCGATCCCCTAAGGACATCGATTATGTGGCCGGCGCCAAAATACTCGCCGGCCCGCTTGACGCAGGAAAGAAACATTTGGGCGGGGATGGTCAGATCAACAAGATCCGTCGCTTCTACTTTGCAGTTGTCGCACATCCCGCAATATTTCGGGGTATCGTTCTCAGCGAAATAATTTAAAAGAGGAATGCGACGGCAGAGGTCGGTTTCGGCAAAACCAATGAACGTATTCAGGAGGATATTGGCAACCATTTGCTCCTGCTGGGTTTTCTGATTAACGAAGTACTTGATCTTACGGATATCGCCATAACCGAAAAGGAGTAGACAATGGGCAGGCAGACCGTCCCGCCCGGCCCGCCCGATTTCCTGGTAGTAGTTGTCGATGCTTCTGGGCAGGTCATAATGGACGATAAAACGGACGTTGGATTTGTTGATTCCCATGCCGAAGGCGATTGTCGCCACGATGATCTGGATATCATCCCGGATAAAGAGTTCCTGATTCTCCGTTCGCTCCCGATCCGAGAGGCCTGCATGGTAGGGTCGGACTGAATAACCCTTTCGATGCAGAATTCCATGGAGATCATCCGTTTGCTGGCGGGAAAAACAGTAAATGATTCCTGATTCGTTCGCATATCGTTTTAGAAATTCAAGGGTTTGTTCAATGGGCGCCGTTTTCTGGATTACCTCAAGGAAGAGGTTTGGACGGTTGAAGCTGCCGATGAATTCATTGTGATCGCTTATATTCAGTGATCTTCTGATATCATCACGGACCCGTGGTGTGGCCGTGGCGGTGAGAGCCACGCAGACCGCTCCGGGATATCTCGTCCGGAACTCTGCCAATTGCCGGTATTCCGGCCGAAAATCGTGGCCCCATTCGGAGATGCAATGGGCCTCGTCAATTGCGATGCAATCCACCTTTAAAGAGGCCAGGAGGGCCATGGTTCTTGGCGTCAGCAGCGACTCCGGGGCCAGATAAAGCAGTTTTATGCGATCTGCCCGGAGTTGTGAAACATGGTGCCGGTACTCTTCACTGCTAAGGGAGCTGTTCAGGAAAACAGCCGGGACGCCGCACTCCCGCACCTGGTCCACCTGATCCTTCATCAGGGAAATCAGAGGTGAAACCACGATTGTTAATCCTTCAAAAATGAGAGAGGGGATTTGATAGCAGAGGGATTTTCCTCCCCCCGTGGGCATCACGACCAGGGCATCCTTTTTTTCCAGTAGATGACCGATGACCTGCTCCTGAAGGGGCCAGAAGGTCTCATAGCCGAAAACACCCTTCAGAATACCTCGAATACGGTCGATCATCGTTATTCCTTCCGCGTCAATAAAATAAAAACAAATAGCACCGTCCCCAGTTACGTCAAGGGTGCCTCGTCAGCCCTTTTAACTCATGGTAAGCCTCTGTGGTCAGAGAGGGGCTTGCACAGGGGAGCAGGGAATTATTGTGATACAGTGGTTCCTCCTCCAGGGGATAGGAAGATGCACGGCGGGCGTCGTCCCATAACAACGTTCCCGGTATAGGAGAATACTCGGCGAGAATGGGTCTTGCCCCCCGGGCATGGACATAAAGGATACTTTCCCTTATTTCCCGGGCTGTTTGACCGGGTAGCCCGCAGAGGAGATAGACGCCGATCTCATTTCCCGAATAACCGGCCTCTTGCAGATAGGCTGCCGCCCTTTCGAAGGCGGAGTTATCAACCTTTCCGCCCAGCTCCTGTTGCCGTTGCCCGTGAGTGGTTTCCAGCCCGAAGCGGATGGTTTTGAATCCGGCCTGGTAGAGCAGGCGGGCTATCTCAGGCGTAATCTCGCGGATGTGAAGGCCGTTGGGGCAATGAAAATGACAGTCCAGTTTCCGACGGATGATCTCTGTGAGCATGGGTATAGCCATTTCACACGGATCACTCAGGAGGGCATCATCATAAAAAGAGAAATTTCTCACCCCTAATTTCTCTTGCCAGTAGACCATCTCATTGACGACCTGGATCGGATCACGTCTGTCAAAGCAATTATTGAGCAATCTGGATGCACAATAGGTACAACGGAACGGACAGCCGCGGGAGGTGAGCAGGGGAACCTGTTCCGGCGGCGGCAGCAGATCGAAAGCAGGGTAGGGGAGATGATCGAGATCATGTTCATCCGGGACAAAATGGACGGTCTCTCCAA
>JALNVY010000235.1 GCA_023231165.1 Syntrophales bacterium
ACAAAGAAAAATCAATATATAATGGACATGGAAAAGACGCTGACGGATCGACTGCTTGCCGCCGTCAGGATTCAGCAGGGTCAGAAATCCGGGACCATTGAAATCCGCTTTTCTTCTCTGGAGGAGCTGAACCGTCTCTTTAGAAGACTGGCCGATACGGGCTCCTAATGAAATACACGACTTATCCACAGGTGTGCATAACATTGTTGGCAAGAGGTTGATTAATTGGACCAAACTTGGAAAGAAGCATATAATATAATTAAGGAAAATGTCAGCGAGCAGAATTTTGAGACCTGGATAAAACCTCTCAGAATTATGTCCATTGACGAACAGGATGCTCGCCTTGCCGTTCCCAACCGCTTTTTCCGGGACTGGTTGACGGATAATTACCAAAATGTAATCGCTGATTCCTTGCGGGCTGCTACGGGGAGGTCCTATCGTATCGACTTCGTAATCACCCATGAAAAAAGGCAGCAGGAAAATTTAGCCGTGTCCCTACCCGCAGAGAAGGATAGTCGACCGCCGAAAAAATCCCTGCGCGTGCAACCCCTTACCTCATTGAATCCTAATTACACTTTTGAGCGTTTTGTCATCGGCGCTTCGAATCAGTTTGCCCATGCGGCCTCGGTCGCGGTAGCGGAGCAACCGGCAAAAAATTACAATCCCCTTTTCATTTATGGAGGCGTTGGCCTCGGGAAAACGCATCTTTTAAATGCCATCGGTCTTCATACCCTGACTACCAATCCCGATATGAACGTTTTTTATGTCTCTGCCGAGTCTTTCATGAACGAACTTATCAATTGCATCCGCTTCGACAAGATGCCGAAATTCAGAGAAAAATACCGAAACATCGAATGTTTGCTCATCGATGATATTCAGTTTATTGCCGGGAAGGACAGGACCCAGGAAGAATTTTTCCACACCTTCAATTCCCTGCACGACTCTGGAAAGCAGATCGTCGTCACCAGTGACAAATTTCCCAAGGAAATACCGAATCTTGAAAGTCGGCTCCGTTCCCGTTTCGAATGGGGATTGATCGCCGATATTCAGCCCCCGGAGATTGAAACCAAAGTGGCCATCATTGAAAAAAAGGCTCAGGAGAATAATATTAACCTTCCGGCCAATGTTGCTTATTATATTGCCTCCCATGCCGAATCAAATATCAGGGAGATGGAAGGATTCCTGCTCCGCACCGTCGCCTACGCGTCATTGAAACATCGCGAAATAGATATGGAACTGGTCCGGGACGTCCTTAAGCACGTGATCCGCAGCAATTCCAAGCATGAGGTCTCCATCGACGATATTATCAAGGTTGTGGGTGCGAAACTCGAAGTCAAAATATCGGATATAAAATCCCGTAAAAAGAACAAAAATATCGTTGCCGCAAGGCAAATCTGTATGTACTTCGCAAGGAAGTTAACAAATTCCTCTTTCCCTGATATTGGAGACAAGATTGGCGGCAGGGATCATTCCACCGTTATTTATTCATGTAACAAAGTTGAAAAACTTATCGAGACGGACATGAAAATGAAAAAGATCGTCGCAGACCTTGAGGAGGCAGTTAACAACATGGCATAACAATTCCGTCAAGAGGTTATCAACAGACAATCTCTTAAATATTCATTTAAAAACGGTTGTTTTGGTTATTTATCCGTTTATGAACAAGGCTTTTTACTGATTCTAGTTATATTTTAAATAAGAAAAACTTAAAAAAGAAAGGAAGAAATCATGGAATTCAGCATCAATAGAAACGTCTTCCTGGATGGCATCCAAAGGACCCTGGGTGTTGTCGAACGTAAGACCACCATCCCGATTCTGAACAATATTCTCATCAGGACTCAGGACAATCAGATAAAGATTGTGGCCACTGACAGGGAAATTGGTCTGATCTCCCGGTATGATGCGAATATTGCCGTTCCTGGAGATATTACCCTTTCCGCGAAGAAAATATATGAAATGATTCGTGAAACTGAGGGAGAAACAATCCATTTCGTAAAGAATGACCAGCACCAGGTAACGTTGACCTGTAATAAGGCCATTTACCGGATACCAGGTCTTCCGGCGGATGAATATCCCAATGTTGTCGATGTGGAAGGTGTCACCCTGCATAAGGTCTCGGGGGCATTGCTTGCGGATTTGATCCAAAAAACCGCTTTTGCCGTTTCCTCAGATGAGATCCGGGTCCATTTGAATGGCGTCTTTTTTGAAAAGGAAGGGACGGGAGAAGAGGTAAGATTGAAGATGGTAGCCACGGACGGACATCGCTTGTCGGTGGCCCGCGGGCCGGCCGGCGCCACCGGGGGGCTGGTGCTGGAAAAAGGCGTCATTATTCCGAGAAAGGGACTGATGGAGATTCGTAAGATCGTTGAAGGTGAAAACGATGTCGATATCGGTTTCGACCATGGCATGTTCATTCTGAAAACAAAGAATCTTACGATCAAAGTAAGCTTGATCGATGGAGAATACCCTGATTACCACCGCGTAATTCCTTCGGAAAAGGGTGTACTGTTGAAGTTCAGCCGCGATACTGTCCTTCACGCCTTGAGAAGAATGAGTGTTATTTCCAGTGAGCGCTACGCCGGGGTGATCATTGTTTTGGAAAATAACCGCATGATTTTAGATTCCAATAACCCCGATGTGGGGGAGGCAAATGATGAAATAGAGGTGTCTTACGATGATCAGCAATTGCGGGTAAGCTATAATGTAAATTATCTGATCGACGCTATCGAGGTAATCGCTGAAAAAGAGGTTTCCTTTGAAATGAATGTCGGCATGAAGCCGGGGATAATCAGGGGAGTGGGCAACGATGATTACCTGTGTATAGTGATGCCGCTGAAACTGTAAAGAGAAGGCATCGTAAAAAGTCCGGATGCGGCGTGTTGGTTCATTAAGATTAAGATATTAAGGGAAAAAATGGAAGAACAAGAGAAAACATTTAAAGATATAATAGTGGATGAAAAAGCCGATGAATATGATGCTGACAGCATCAAGGTGCTCGAAGGCATGGATGCGGTTCGGATGCGCCCGGCCATGTACATCGGCAGCACCGGCAAGGAAGGATTGCATCACCTTGTTTATGAAGTTGTGGATAACAGCATCGATGAGGCGGCCGGCGGCTTTTGCGATACCATTACGGTGAAAATACGGCTGGACAACAGCGTCATGGTCGAGGACAACGGTCGGGGCATTCCCGTGGAGCTTCACAAGGGGGAAGGTGTTTCGGCGGCCGAGGTCGTTATGACCAAGCTCCACGCCGGGGCAAAATTCTCCAACGACAGTTACAAAATATCCGGAGGTCTTCACGGCGTCGGCGTTTCCGTAGTCAACGCCCTCTCCTCGCAACTCGATCTCGAGGTACGCAGAGACGGCCATGTCTATACCCAGTCCTATCGGAACGGCGTCCCTGTCGCCCCTCTGGAAATGGTCGGCAAGACCAGGGGACGGGGAACCAAGGTTACCTTTAAACCCAACGAGGAAATCTTCGAAGAAACGGAATTCAGTTTCGATATCCTCTCCAACCGCCTCCGGGAATTGGCCTTTCTCAATTCCGGTGTCAGGATTTTACTCAGTGACGAGCGTACTGACAAGCAGAGTGAGTTCTTTTATGTGGGGGGAATTGTATCTTTTGTTGAGTATATCAACCGGAACAAGCGGGTGCTTCACAAGAATCCCATCCATGTCAGTGGTTCCCGGGAGGACTGTTTTGTCGAGGTGGCCCTCCAGTATAACGAGACCTATATAGAAAATATTTTTTCCTTTGCCAACAGCATCAATACCACCGAAGGGGGCACCCACCTCATCGGTTTCCGTTCCGCCCTGACCAGGGTCTTCAATAATTACGGCGACAACAGCAAAATGTTGAAAGGAAAGGAAGGCCTGAAAGGGGATGATCTGCGGGAAGG
>JALNVY010000236.1 GCA_023231165.1 Syntrophales bacterium
CCTTTGGCTTCGGAGGCCAACGCTCTATCCATCTGAGCTAATCGCCCACGCCGGAGCTTCTACTATATCCCATCATAATATTCAATCAATAAATTCCCCCTTTTGCTGCGCGCCTTCTTTCCACCTCGTGTGACCTTTAGGTCATTAGGTGGTTAGGGTAAAAAGAAGGGTTAGAGAAGATTTTTCATGCGCCGGATTACTGTTTAGAGGAATTAACGTCTTGCCTCTTGGAGGTATGATCTTTCCCGAGATAATAATTGATCCAGGACGAGGTTTGATAAAGATCCCAGTTGCATGGCGGGACGATGTCTTTTCCCAGCTGTTCTTCCTCCCCGTGTTTCTTCAATCGGGCATAGGCCCGGACATAAACGCACTGTCTCTTTTCGGGATAGACCTCACACCACCCCTGGAAACTGCCGCCACAGGCGCCGTTGCGCTGGTTTTTCGGGCATTGCGACATTGGGCAGAGGTAGGCTACATCGATGAGGGCGCAATCCCCGCAGTCTCTACAGTCAAAAAGGACGACCTTGGTTAAATGTTCCAGCTTGTGAAAAATACCTTCCATCTTTGTTCCTTGCACTTTGCTGCAAAGTCCCTTCATGAAGCCGTAGAGATTCTTTCCCGGCTCATACATCAGTTGATGGAAGAAGCGCGAAAAACCGTACGAGCATTCAACTTTGGCATCGAGGGGACAATCCTGTCGCCGGGTCGGCGTCTCCCGGTTAAGGCCCGTGTCCGGATTGTGTTCAAAGTAATAAAAACCGCGGTCAATAGGATAATCAAAGTACCGGATCAGGCTGGTCCATTGGGATGTGAGCGATTCCCCCTGCCGGATAATCTCTGCCACCTGTTCATATTTAATATTATGACCGCCGATATGAACCCCGCTGTATCCCATTCCCTTCAGGATGGCATACAGCCTGGCAGCGCGCAGGATTCTGGCTTTCTCTCCCTTGTCCGGATCATTTCTCTCCCGGTCAATGTCTGCGAGGAGTTTATCCGTAACGACGGAGCCTGGCAGATCATTGCGGTTCATCATTTTGGCTGCACCAAACGGAAGGATATAAATGTTCCCCACCAAGGGAATGTTGAAACCGCTTTGTTTCATGAAGAGCAACACTTCATGAAATTTTCGGACGTCGTATCCCAGTTGCGTAACGATGAATTGCGCGCCGGCGGCGATCTTTTTCTCCAGTTTGTAGTACTGGGCCATCTGTTCCGCTTCGGTCGCCTTGAAGGGAGAAACAACCGCTCCGGCGAAGAAATCGCAGGGCTGGTGACGGATGACGCCTTTGATCCCCGGATACTCAAGTCCGCGATTCATTTCCGATATCAATTGGAGTACATGAGTCGGATCCAGATCAAAGACCGGGGCGGGTCTTCCCTGAAAACCCGATACCGGGTAATCGCCGCTCATTACCAGGAGGTTGCGGACCCCCGCCCGATCCAAGGCGTAAAGCTGGCTTTCGATGGCATTGCGGTTCTTGTCTTTGCAGGTAAAGTGGACGAGAGGCTCGATGCCCAGATGAACAATTTCGCCGCCCATGAAATCAGCCGACATGGCCGGGGTTCCGCCCGGGTTATCCGTAAGGGTCAGAGCATTGATGTTTCCCCCGGAAGCCGCCTGCCTGGCAAGGGTCATAGCCTTTTCCTGTGCAGCTTCCTTCGCGCCCCTTCCCGGCACCAGTTCCCAGGTGACCGGGAATGCGGAGGGTTTCAATAAAGCCTCTTTAAAACGATTTTCCTGCATCGTTATCCTCAGTTTTCGTTTCTAATATTTATGCGTTAAAAATGGCATTTACGAAATAGCTTGTCAACAATTTTTAGTGGTAATGAGTTAAGAAGTGAAGTGTGAAGAACAAACATCACTCATAACCTTTTCTTGCAGTTGATGTGGAAATTTGTTAGTTGCGAAACATGCGTCCTGTAAAGAAAAATCTAATACGGAAATTATTACATGGTCTGGTGATTCTTGTTATTGCATTATGGTCTTCGCAAGGATTTGCCGAGACGCAAATTCTGAATATCAGGCATTGGGCTGCTCCGGATCATACCCGCGTCGTTATTGATACCAGTGAGGAAGCGCAGTATACCGTCGAGAAGAAAGACATGATGGTGAGCATCAATATCACCGACGCCCGATGCGTGAAAGCTGTAGCGAGAACAATCACCATCAGGAAACCCGGCATTGACCGGATAACGGTCACAACCCCCTCGGAAGGGATAGAGAAAGTTGATCTTTATCTGACCGCGCATACTGAAACCAAGATCTTTAGGGTAATAAAGATTGAAGAGAAGCCGGACCGGATTGTAATCGACATTATTCTCCCGGAGGTCGAAAAAAAGGAGCAGGAGGACCGTGAGCGGGTCAAGGTACAGACTAAGGATAAAATCGTCGTGATCGATCCCGGTCATGGCGGTGAAGATCCGGGCGCCGTGGGCCATAACAGGACATATGAGAAAAAAGTCGTTCTGGAAATCAGCAAAAAGATCAGGGACAAACTGAATGCCCTGGAAGGTTACCATGCCTTCCTGACCAGGGAAGGGGATTACTATGTTTCCTTTAAAAAACGATTAAAAATAGTCCGGGAATACGGGGCGGATCTTTTTCTCAGTATTCATGCCGACGCCGCCCGGAGCCGACATGCTTCCGGCACATCTGTCTACAGCCTTTCTCTGCGCAGTGCGAGTAGTGAAGCGGCGAAAATATTGGCGAGAAATGAAAACCTTGCCGATATCGTCGGCGGCGCCGGGAACGGAGAGGCAACCAGTGACCAATCTGACCCGATCATTCTGAATATGTTTCAAACCAATACCATGAATTCTTCCAGGACCTTTGGCAATGTGCTGCTGATGAATATGACCACCGTGAACCGCATAAAGTTCAATTCCGTCCAAGAGGCGCCGTTCATGGTCCTAAAGCTTCCGGAAGTGCCGTCAGTCCTCATTGAGACCGCCTATATCTCCAATCCGAAGGAGGAAAAAAAGCTACGGAACCGTCAATTTCAAAATGAGCTTGCGGATGCTATCGTTCAATCAACCGTAGCTTTCCTGTCATCCTCACCCGTCAAGACGCCGGCCGTGATGGCTGCGCAGACACAACCCGTCGTGTCCCGTAAAATGGAGGATACAGCGAAGAAAGAAGATATCTCGAAAAAGGAAGAGATACCTGCGAAGGAGGAGACAGCCAAGGGAAAGGAGCCTGTAGTGGCCGGCGGAAAAACCGTGACCGTCTTCCATATGGTAAAAAGAGGCGAAAGCATTGACAGGATTGCCAGGAGATACCATGTCAACCCAGCCCTGATTTTGAAGACAAACGGTATGAAACTCAAGGATCCGCTTTATGCAAACCGGAAAATAAAGATTCCCCTGAAGAACATTGAGGGAAAGACGGCTGTTCGGTCATCGAAAACCGCAAAGGCGGAGGCAACGGAAAAGCAGGAGATCACAACGACCACCTACAAGGTTAAAAAGGGCGATACTCTGGAAATTATTGCCCGGAAGCATGAAACGACCCTAACCGCACTCCTCAAACTGAATAATATGAAACCTCGCGATCCTCTGTACGCAGATAAGGTCATTAAGATCAGGGAAGCAGAGAAGCCCGGCGGATCTGAAAAGACAGCAAGGAAGAAGTCGGAAGAATCAACGCCGCGTACGACGATTTATATCGTAAAAAGGGGAGACAGCCTTGACGCCATTGCCCGGAAGCACAAGACGACGGTAAGCGCCTTGAAGGACCTCAATCAAGGCAAGCGCCTGGTACCTCTCTATGTAGATCAGCGGCTGAAGTTACCTGCGACCTCAAAGATGTAAAATGCCATGAAAGGCCTTGCCTTCTCTCGCCGGGACAGGTATTTCACGAATGTTGATCATATAAGAAAAAGGGGAGATTCGAATA
>JALNVY010000237.1 GCA_023231165.1 Syntrophales bacterium
AACATCTTCCTTTGTCAGGCCTACGGTCCAGCCATAAATACGGGCCATGGTCACTGCCTGGCAGATAGCAACTCTTTTACCCATGACCACTGATGGCTGACGTGTTTTTTCTGGAAATGTCTTTTCCTTGAGGAACTTTACAGCAACAGGAAATGTCTTGAGCCTTAAATTATTTCGTATGAAATCACTTGCCTCTGCGTAATTCTGACCGTTCATAATCATTCCCTCCTTTGATTGTGTATTCCGCTGATTCCCTGACGGCGTTGTTGATCATACCGGATATTCTCTAATCCATTGTCAATCATTCCTGATAAAGCATGAAAAGCGTTCATCATATTTTAATGGCGAGAATTCAATAAACCGAAATTCAGCGGCTTCATTGATGGAGAAAGGATCATCTTTCATGATTTCCCGGGCTTCATCAACAGAGGCGACATTGGCTATGAGCACACCGCCTGTTCTCGGGATTTGAGGGCCGGAACAGATGAGTTGTGACTTCCTATAGCAATCATCCAGAAATTTTCTGTGTTCGACCACCAGCGTGTCGATTACTTCTAAAGGTTTGATATATTTACTCGTAATGACGACCATAATTTTACCTCCTAATCTTAGTAACGACACCTTATAAGTACCCTTTCTTACACCTACAAGTCCGCGATGCACTGTATCGTATTGAGGTCAGGATTACCAGTTGAACTCAAGCCTTTGCAAGTTGAAAACCTTTCTCACGAAACAATCTCATACAGGCATCCACGACAGTGTTGTCGTAAAAGGTTCCTTTATTCCTCTCGATTTCCTCAAGGGCTGCCTCAATTCCCAGGGCAGCACGATAGGGGCGGTGGGAGCCCATAGATTCCACCACATCGGCCACGGAAATGATCCGTGACTGCAGAAGAATATTGTCTCCCGTTAAACCATGCGGATATCCGGAACCATTCATCCTTTCATGATGCTCCAGAACAATCCTGGCAACGGGCCAGGGGAAATCAATGTCCTTCAATATATCATAACCGGATTGGGGATGGTCTTTGATCAGATCAAATTCTGTTTTTTTTAATTTTGTCGGTTTACTAAGAATTTCAGCCGGAACGGATATCTTACCGAGATCATGGATGGCAGCGGCCATGCGGATCCCATCGATTATATCAATAGGAAGGTTCATCTCCGTGGCAATAGCACGAGCCAGATCAGCCACCCTCCGTTGATGGCCAGCCGTGTAAGGATCCCTCGCCTCAACGGTCACGGCGATGGCCTGGACGGTTCCTCCCAAAGCCTTTCTAATCCGATCGACCGACATGCGGTCGGTGATGTCACGCGCGATACCAAGCACGCCGCTGAGCGTTCCCCAGGCATCGTAAATCGGCGTCTTGATCGTATCCAAAAAGGAACGATGGCCATCGCTTGCGAAGGTGATCCATTCTTCGTTGCTGGTGGTCTTTCCCGCCGCCATGGCTTTATTATCATGCTTGCGGAAGGCGTCGGCAAGTTCCCGGTTTACAAAATCGTAATCGGTTTTTCCGACGATGTCCGCTTCCTTGGCACCGAAAAAGCGCTCGAACATTGTATTGCAGGAGAGATAGACGCCGTCTTTGTCTTTCATCCAGATCAGGTCGGGGATAGTCTGCACCAGTGTGTGCAGACGGTGTTCACTATCGCGCAGCGCCTCCTCCGCCTTCTTACGTTCAGTAATGTCGAGAATTACACCAATCAGCCCCGCTATTTTGCCTTCGGCATTGGTAAAACTAGCCTTGTTGAAGACCACGTTGCGGCGTGTTCCATCTGCATAGACGACTGAAGCTTCGTAGGTTTGAACGCCTGGGTTGTTCAGCAACTCTCTGTCGGCCTTGTCGTATATCTCAGCCAAGTCCACAGGTGAAAGGTCATAAACGGTCTTTCCAATGAATTGCTCCGGCGACAGCCCCAAGTATCGCTCGAATGCCTTATTGCCTCCGATATATACACCCGCTGCATCTTTGTGGAAGATTGGAGAGGGAACCGCGTCCATCAAAACCTGCTGGAACATCATATTGTTTTTTATAACTTCTTCCGCCCGCTTGCGCTCGGTGATGTCCTCGATGGCCAGGAGGATGATCCGTTCCTTTCCCAACACTTGTTTAATCTGCCGGGCATTCAGAAGCATGATGCGCCTGCCAATGGTGGCAAACTCGTGTTCAACCTCATAGTTGTCAAAGGTTGTCTCTTGGGGAAGGATGGTTTCCAGCAGTTCCCGCAGTTTTGGGATATCCCACTGTTTATTGCCTAGGTCATAGATGAGCTGTCCCACGGTATCTTCAGGGTTTACCTTGAAGAAGTCATAGAAGGAACGGCTGGCCGTGACCACTCGGAGATTTTGATCCAGAGAAATTAATGGTTCACGCACGGTGTTGATGATGCTCTCGGCGAATTCACTAACTTCATCTGCGGCTATTTTAATAACCTCCAGTTCTTTCCGGGTCTTTTCCAGGCCGGCTTCTATCTGCTTCTGCTTGGTTACGTCCGCGAAGAAACCCACAACGCATTTCCGACCATTGATGATGGTGCCGACAGCGGTTATGTCCGCATAGAAAACTGTGCCGTTTTTCCGCAGGCACGGAAATTCGGAAGACAGCGCCTTCTCTTCGCGCCTCACAAGCTCGAACTTGGTCTTTACAAGGTCCAGCGACTCCGCCGGGTGAATGTCCTCTATATTCAACAGCACGAACTCTGTCTCTGAATATCCGAACATCCGGCAGATGGATGGGTTGCAATACATAAACCGCCCCGCTTCAAGATCGACTGCCAGGATACCATCGATGCTTCCCTCGAACACCACCCGGTATCTTTCTTCCGACTCACGTAGCGCCTCCTCCGCCAACTTGCGGTCAGTGATGCTCCGCACATGTTCAGCAACCATTATGACATTATTATTATCGTCAAATATTGGATAAGCGTTTACTTCCATAAATAGTTTGGTATATTCGTTGTAATATTCTGTAAGAATAGGTTCCCCGGTGTTAAAGACACTTAAAGCATGACATGGTTCACAGGGTGTATCGCGCTTAATGAATGCCTCATAGCAATGAGAGCTTATGGGAAATTCAGTATGGCCAGCATAGAGTTCTGATTTCCAATTGGACATCAGAACTCTCAGATCTTTGTCAACAACGAGGATAAGATCCTGAGAGGAGTTAAAAATACTCTCGAGTAACGTTTTAGATTCTTTCAAAGCCTCTTCCGCCCGTTTGCGGTCGGTGATGTCACGGAGAATCCCCACAGCATGCCAGGCGCCCTTCATATGTATAGCTGAAAGCGAAAGCTGCTCCGAGATTTCCTTCCCATCTTTTCGGCGGGCCTCCAGATCGAGTGTTTTACCCACTGCGGCTTCCTGTCCCTTCTGCTGAAATACTGAGAAGGCTGCATGGTACGCTTCGTGATAACGCGAGGGCGCGATTAACGTGTGCAGTTTTTGGCCAATGGCTTCGGCGCTCGTGTAGCCGAGAATACGCTCAGCGGCAGGGTTCCAGAAGGATATCCGACCTTCAGGATCCATCATTAGAATAGCGTCCTGGGCGGAGTCGGTAATGGCGCGCATGCTCGATTCGCTCTTGCGTAGCGCTTCCTTCGCCCGCTTGCGCTCAAATTCCGACTTCTCCAATTCTGCAGTTCTCTGCCTCAGAGAAACCAGCTCCTGGATTAACACCTGTTTTGTCTTGGATTGATCTTTCATCGTTTACCCCCGTACCATGCGAAACGACTATAGATGGAAGGGAAAATGAAGCACTTAGTGGATATGTCTGAACTAATGGAGATAATGCCTCGTATCCGTGGTGATGTCAAATTAAAACTGGACCATAGGTGCTGATTACCCTCGGAAACCATCATCTTTTCTGTCTTTGAGTAGTGTGTGACTTACAGGAAG
>JALNVY010000238.1 GCA_023231165.1 Syntrophales bacterium
ATGTTTTCCTATCTCCCCGAGGAAGAGATCCTTTTTTCCCACGATGCTTTTGGGATGCACCTGGCTTCTGCCGAACGTTTCGACGATGAAATCGATCCCGCCCTTCTCCAGTATGAGGGGGCGACCTACTTTGCAAACATCCTGCTCCCCTATTCACCCCTGGTAACAAGATTGCTTGGACGAGTTGGGTCCTCAGGGATGACCTTCAAATACATCGCCCCGGATCATGGACCTGTCTGGCGCAAGGATATTGGGGGGATTATCGGGAAATACGGCGACTGGGCGGCTCAAAAACCGACCCGGAAGGCCGTCGTTGTTTACGGTACTATGTGGCACAGCACGGAACTTATGGCCAGGGCAATCAGTGAGGGGCTCGCAGATGGCGGCGCGATTGCCAGATGCATGTCCCTGGACGTTTTTCATCGCAGTGACGTAGCATACGAAATCCTCGATGCCGGCGCCCTGGTGATTGGTTCCTCAACTCTCAACAACAACATACTTCCCCCGGTTGCCGACGTGTTGACCTATCTGAAGGGTCTCCGGCCGGTGAATATTATGGGGGCATCTTTCGGTTCTTACGGCTGGAGCGGCGAGGCGCCGGGACAGATTGCGGATATTTTAAAGGAGATGAAAATAGAAGTGATGGCTGAACCTATCAAAGTTCAACATGTGCCCCGGGAGAATGATCTGGCCCGCTGCTATGCCCTGGGGGAGGAGATAGCCTTGCAATTGAGAAGAAATAAGGAGGTTGCATGAAAAAGACGAAAGGATTGTTCATTGTGATGTCGGCTTTGGCTTTTCTTATGGCTGGGGTCTTTGCTGTCCAGGCGGAGAGATATATTCCGGAAAGCGCTATTGCGGCGTCTGTGAACTGGGGCAACGGCAAGGTCTATTTCTTTAAAGGCGACCGCTACGTGCGTTATTCCGCGAAGCCGGACTTGGCTGAAGATCTCATGGGAGACAGGGCCGACCCCGGCTATCCGAAACTCATAGACAAGGAAACGTGGCCGGGGCTGAACTGGACGGATATTAACGCCGTGGTCATTATGGGAAACGGTAAAGCTTGTTTTTTCAAGGGAAAAGAATACGTCCAGTACGATATCAATGCCGACAAGGCCGATCCGGGATATCCGAAGCCCATCAATGAGCAGACCTGGCCGGGTTTGATATGGACCGGCGGCGTTGACGCGGCGGTGAACTGGGGCAACGGCAAGATCTTTTTTTTCAAGGGCGGTGAATATATCCGTTATGATATTTCAAAGGGACGGGCCGATTACGGCTACCCCAAACCGATCGATGCACGTAACTGGCCGGGAATGATCTGGACCGATGGCATTGACGATGTAGTAAACTGGGGTAATGGCAAGGCCTATTTTTTTAAGGGCTATGAGTATATCCGGTATGATATGCAGGAGGACATGGCGGACCCAGGCTATCCGAAGCAGGTAAACCGGCAGACTTGGCCGGGGCTTATTAATTGGTGACGGATTCGCAAAAAGGAGAATTCTAAAATGGAAAAATACGTTTGTAATATCTGTAGTTATGTCTATGACCCCGAGCAGGGTGATCCGGACGGCGGGATTTCGCCGGGGACGGCATTTACGGATCTGCCAGATGATTGGATTTGTCCGATCTGCGGATCGGGGAAGGACGAATTCGTCCCCGAATAGAAAGGTGTTAATGTCAAGAGGAACTGGTGATGGATGAATTGCAGAAGGCATTGTATGAGGCGTATGTAGGTGAAGCAAAAGCGGCGTTACGCTTGAAGGTCTTTGCGGAGAAGGCTAAAAAGGAAGGCTACCCACAGATTGCCAAGCTGTTCGGTGTTATTTCCTTTTCTGAAGAGATACATGGAACCCGGGCGCTGAAGCTGCTCAGAGAAGTCAAATCGACGGAAGAGAATCTCGCGGCAAGCTTTGAATCGGAACAGAAGGTTGCCGGCGTCGCTTATGACGAATTTATAAAAATGGCGGAGCGGGCGGGGAACAAGGCGGCGGTCCTTCATTTCAGCCAGAGTCGGGATGTGGAAGAGGTTCATGCCAAGCTCTATAAGGAGGCGATGAACCACTTTCTCGAGGAACGGGAAACAACCTATTATGTATGCAAGGTATGCGGTTTTGTATCCGATGGAATCCTCCCTGATGAATGCCCCTTCTGCGGCGCCAAAAAGGAGCAGTTCGAACATTTCGGATAGCATGATGAATGCTTCAAAGGGGATAGAGGAGGAGTGCTAATGAAAGGACTGATCGTCCGCTGGCTGATTCTGACCATTGCCATTCTGACTGCCGCCTATTTTATCCGGGGTATTTCCGTAAGTAGTTTTACCGCCGCCTTTTTTGCCGCAGCGGTGCTTGGAATTCTGAACGCCCTGTTCAAGCCTATTCTCATCCTGCTCACCCTACCCATAAATATCCTGACTCTGGGCCTCTTCACCTTTATCATCAATGCGGTGCTTTTAAAAATGACCGCCGGTATCATTCCCGGATTTGAGCTTCAGGGGTTTTGGCCCGCCGTACTTGGCGCCCTTGTCATTAGTATCGTCAACTGGCTCCTTCACCTCCTGATTGCCGATTCCGGGAAATGAAGAGCCAGGGATCTGAACCGGACAAAAGGGCAATGCCGACAAGTGATCTGACTCCGGCGATGAAGCAGTACATGGAACTGAAGTCGCGTTACCAGGACAGTATCCTGTTTTTCAGAATGGGGGATTTTTATGAAATGTTTTTTGAGGATGCCGTTATTGCATCGAAGATTCTCGAGATTACTCTTACCTCAAGAAACAAGAATAAAGATGGCAGCATCCCTCTTTGCGGATTTCCCTATCATGCCGCGCCTTCCTATATTGCCAAACTGATTGAAAAGGGACGTAAAGTCGCCATTTGTGAACAGATTGAAGATCCGAAGCACGCCACAGGTGTTGTCAAGAGAGACGTTATCCGGGTCATAACGCCTGGTCTGATGGCTGATCCCAACCATCTGGATGCCACGGAGAATCATTTCATCGCCTCCTTAACTGTCGAGAAGGGTAATTTCGGCTTGGCGTTTATGGACATTTCGACCGGAGAATTCCGGGTGATGGAGTTTCAGGACCGGGACATGTTCCTGGCCGAAATAACGGGGCTTCGATTCCGGGAAATCATCATTTCCGATGATTTTCAGGATCAGAGCCTGTTAAAGACCCTTTCCCGGAACGAGCACATAGCCGTCATCAATTCCTTTCCCCGTGACTACTTTGACCATGACGAAGCCCTCCAGCGCCTGCGTAACTATTTTCCCCAGGAAAATCTCGACGAGGTCGCCATCGAAAACCGTCCGGCCATCATCGGACCGGCCGGGGCAATCCTCCGCTATTTAGAGGAGACGCAAAAAGAACATCTAGCCCATGTCAATCATTTGGAAGAGATGGCATGGAAGCATGTGCTGCTCCTCGATGATATCGCCAAGGGAACGCTGGAGTTGTTCCATACCATCCAGGAGCGCAAGAAAAATGGTTCCCTTTTTTCTGTTCTCGACGAAACGGTGACGGCCATGGGGGCAAGACGGTTGCGCTGGTGGCTCCATTATCCCCTTACCGAACCGGTAAAAATACAACAGCGTCTTTGTTCGGTTGGGGAGATCAAGGAGCATCATCTACTTCGGGAGGAACTACGCAAGATTATGGAGAAGATTTATGATCTTGAACGTCTGAGCGGGCGTGTGGCGATGGATATGGCCCATGCGAGAGATCTGGCGGCCCTGAAGACGTCTCTCCAGGTTATTCCGCAACTTAAAGCGCTCCTCCAGCCCCTGATGTCGCCGCTGATCCATTCCCTCCTGAGCAGGATGGATGATCTGCCGGAAACGACGGCGCTGATTGACCGCGCCATTGTTGAC
>JALNVY010000239.1 GCA_023231165.1 Syntrophales bacterium
GTACTAGCCCGGCCGTCGCGGGGGGGACCGTTGGGGGGGGGCTCCCCCCCCACCGCAACCCCCCCTGTGGGGGGGGGTGGGGGGGGGGGGGGGGGGTAAAGTAAAGAAGAAGGTCGCACCCTTGCCGATATCCCCCTCGGCCCATATCCGGCCGCCGTGGCGGCCGATAATCCTCTCCACGATGGAGAGGCCGATCCCCGTGCCGTCAAACTCGTTTTCGGAGTGGAGTCGATGAAACGGTTTGAACAGGCTTTCCACATAGGCCGTGTCGAACCCGGCGCCGTTGTCCCGGACAAAAAAGACCCGCTCGCCGTCCTGCTGCATGGCCCCGAATTCGACACGGGCTTTTTCCTTCCCAGCGGTGAACTTACAGGCGTTGCCGATCAGGTTTTCGAGCACTGCGGTCATCAGCCCCTCATCGGCGACCGCGAAAAGGCCGTCCCCGATCGCGATCTCGGTGCATCCTTCCGGATGGGCCTCACGAATACCGGAAACCAACGCCTCGGCCATCCGGGTCAGGTCGATTCGCTCCCGTTTGATTTCCTGCCGGGAAACCCTGGAAAGCTTCAGCATGCTCTCGATGAGATGGCTCATTTTCTCCGCATTGTCGACTATCCTGTTCAGATAGCCCTTCTCCCGGTCGGCAAGCCCCTCTCGCAGGCCTTTCCACACGATCTGGGCAAAACTCGCGATCGCGCGCAGGGGCTGCCGGAGGTCGTGCGACACGGAATAGATGAACGCTTCCAGTTCTTTGTTGGCAGCTTTGAGCTGTTTCATGCCTTCCTGAAGCTCTGCCGTCCGTTCCTCGACCAGTATTCCCAGTTCATCGCGCGATTTTTGGAGTTCCAGGTAATTCCCTTTCAGCTTTGCAGCCATGTCGTTAAAGGTGCGCGAGACGTTGCCGATCTCATCATCGGTCCGGATGCTGATTCGGTGATCCAGGTCTCCCCGGGAAATGGCTCGGGTCCCCGCCTCCAATTCCTTCAGGCCCCTTACAACACTCCTGCCCAGGATAAAAGCGATGAACGCGATCACCAGTAACATGGAAAGGCTGAGCATCAGGATGGTGAGAAACACCCGCCTCTGTGCAACGAGCGCCTTTTGCGTGCCTATTTCCGCCATGAGGGCCGCGTCATTACTCATCACCTGGGCCTTTGCCAGGAGCCGGGCAATCGCCCTCGCATTCGACGCCAGCTTCATCTCCCTCATCACACCGGTCTGGTTTCTCGCTGAAGCATAATTGGAAGCCACCTGTTCAAAGAGCCCTTTACTGACCCCTATGTCTTGCACCATTTTTGCCGATGCCGCCTTGCTGTCGGCATCGCTTAATTCCGTCGTTAGCAGGAGTTTCTCCAGAGAGGCGTACCGCTTATGCCATTGCGTCCTGGACCGTTCACTTTGAGAAGAGGCATAATCGCGGGCCAGATCACTCAACTCCGACGTTCCCTTGATCACCTCATAAAAAAAGGCGAGATCCCGAAAGGATTCCTTCAGCAGTTGCCCCCGGTAGAAAACGACCAGGCTGGTCGCCAGCGCCAGGCTGATCGCGACAATCATGCAAAGCTTTATTTTTTTACGGATGGACATGGGAGTGCCTTAATGAAAGACGCCGACGGCGCTGGGTGCAATTTTATCAAGGCCGTCGATGTAAATCTGCTTGAAGTAATCCGGCATCGCCGTGCCTCCGGAGAGTATGTCGCGGTTCAACCACCGCGCCTCATCTTCCATCAGGATGATCAAATCCTGGTCGAGCCTGACCTGGAACCGGTATTGCGGCCAAACAAAAGAGAGCATCTCAGAAGTCATATTCAGTCGCTTTTCAATGATTTTCCGGGCATCGGCCTCTTCATTTTTGAGGTACCGATCCGCCTCGATGAGGGAACGGAGGATGCGCTCGATCCCATCCCTGTGCGACCGGATAAAACCCTCTTTCGAGGTCAGCGTAAAATAATAACTCTGGCCGTTTTGAGAGGACCAGGAGACGCCATTGGTCCCCAAAGCGGCTTTGATGAGATGGGTATGGGGTGCAAAAATTGTAACGGCGTCCACCCTGCCGCTGGCGATGGCCTCGCCCATTTCGGAAGGCAGGAGATTGACGGCCGTGATACTCTTGAGTTGAACATCATGGGCCGTCAGGAACGTCTCCAGAAAGAATCTGGCTATTCCTTCCCGTGCAGTCGCGATCTTCTTCCCTGCCAGGTCCTTGACCTCTTTGATTCCGCGATCCCTTCGGGCGACGATTTCCTGATCGTCAGCCGTGCTGATCGTGCCCAGGATTTGAAGCTTTTGATCTCCAAAGCTTTTTGAAACATGGACGAATTCCGGGGCCGTCGCTATATCAACATCCCCGGCAAGAAGCGCATCGACGGCGAGGCGCCCCGCTTCATACTCCTTGACGGAGGCGTCGATCCCATTTTTTTTAAAAAATCCCCGCTCCAAGGCAATATAGATGAGAGATGAATGGGGTCCGCGGTGAATCCCGAAATTCACCTTTTGGGAAATAACGGGCGACGGATCTCTTTTGACAATTAGAAGGATGATCAGACCAATCGCTGCGATGAGAACGATAGAGGTTAAAAACAACTTCAATCTCATTAACAGCCCCGATTCATGGCAGAATTTGACGACACAGGACAAGTCTTGGTTTCTTTTACCATCCAATCCCCCTATCAAACATAGTGTGACAGGTCAACATACGATTACCGATTGAAGGGTGTATCTGCATTGTTGCGGATAGCATACTATTTCCTCATGCCTAGTAAATAGCCCTTTATCTCTTCCAGCTCCATACAGTTCAGGCAATCTTCCCTCTCCATCCATCCCTTCCGGGCGATGGTTACGCCCCCTTCCATATAGTCGAAGCCGGCCAGATTATGAAGGTCGGGATTGACGGCGATCTTAACACCCTTCCTTTTCGCGTAGATGCAGTGGCGCCAGTCCAGGTCGAGGCGCAAGGGATTGGCATTGAGTTCGATGACCTTTCCGTGCGTGGCGGCGGCATCGATGACCCGGCGGATATCCAGGGCGTAGGGTTCCCGGGCCAGCAGGATCCGTCCGGTCGGGTGGGCGAGGATCGTGGTGAAGGGATTGGCCAGGGCCCTGATGATCCTGACCGTCATCTCTTCCTCCGCCATCTGGAAATGGGAATGGACGGCGGCAATGACAAAATCGAATCGTTCCAGCGTTTCATCGTCGTAGTCAAGGCTGCCATCGGGAAGAATGTCGGCCTCGATGCCCTTCAAGATGTGAAACGTTCCTTCCCGGGCGTTGATGTTGTCGATGGCTTCATGCTGACGCCGGACGGCGTCCGGTGTCAGTCCCCCGGCGTAATAGGCGGACTGGCTGTGGTCGCTGACGCCGATATAGGCGTATCCCCGCCGCTTTGCTTCTTCGACCAGCGTTTCCAGGGAGTCGGCGCCGTCACTGGCCTGGGTGTGGATGTGCAGGACGCCGCGCATATCGGCGGTTTCCACCAGCCGAGGAAGCTGTCCCGCTACGGCCGCCTCGATCTCCCCCATGTTTTCCCGGAGTTCCGGAGAGATATAGGGCAAGCCCAGGGCGGCGAAAATATCCTCCTCGCTGCGGCACAAGAGGTTCTCTTCTGCCCGGAAGAGTCCGTATTCATTCATCTTCAGACCGAGTTTCTTTGCCCGCCCCCGGAGGGCTGTATTATGTTCCCGGCTGCCCGTAAAGTGATGGAGGGCGTAGGGGTATTGGGAGGGGGAGACGATGCGGAGATCGGCGTTGATCCCCGAATGGAGCGTCACGCTCACTTTGGTATCCCCCTTGGCAATGACGGATGCCGCCTGAGGGAGGGAGGCAAAGGCATCGGCAA
>JALNVY010000240.1 GCA_023231165.1 Syntrophales bacterium
AATCCATTATAGCATCCCTCGATTTTTTGAACGCCATGATGTCATCATGGGACTGCATAATGACTTGGAGAAGGTTTCCATCAATCTTCACCCCGTCTTGAAGGAAATCAAGACGCTTCTCCTCAGTCACGGCGCCTCGGGCGCCTTGATGTCAGGCAGCGGTCCCACAGTTTTCGGTGTCTTTGACAGCGAAGAGATGGCTATAAAGACGGAACAATCATTGAAGGGATACGGGACCTGGTCTCTTTTTCGTGCCCACTCCATCTAAATATCCACCCCGGCACAATCCTCTCGCTGTTTTTTCGTCAAACCGAAGCGTTTTTCGCGGGTCACGGACAATAATGGGGCGTCGTCAAGCGGTAAGACACAAGAATTTGGATCTTGCACTCGGAGGTTCGAATCCTCCCGCCCCAGCCAATTTGTACAAGAGCGTATCAAAAGAGGACTCTGATGCTTGAAAGAATTCGTATTTTCACGGGAAATGCTACACCTGATTTAGCAGCAAAGATCACCAAGAATCTGGGTGTTCCCCTCGGTAAAGCAAATGTTTCATCCTTCAGTGACGGAGAAACACGAGTAGAGATCAATGAAAACGTCCGGGGAATGGATGTCTTTATCATCCAGTCGACCTGTCCGCCGGTAAGTGTCACGCTCATGGAGCTCCTCATCATGATTGATGCCATGAAAAGGGCTTCGGCGTACCGAATTACAGCCGTCATTCCCTATTACGGCTATGCCCGTCAGGATAGGAAAGTCACGCCCAGAGCCCCGATTACGGCTAAACTCGTGGCCGACCTGATCGCCACGGCCGGAGCCAACCGTGTCCTTTCCATGGATCTTCATGCCGGTCAGATTCAAGGTTTTTTCAATATCCCCGTGGACAACCTCTTTGCTACCCCCGTCCTTCTCGATTATATCAAGCAAGATTATCGCACCAATACCGTGATCGTTTCTCCCGACACCGGGGGCGTTGTGCGGGCTCGGGCCTTTGCTACCCGCCTGGGCGTAAATCTTGCCATCATCGATAAGCGCCGGGAAGGCCCGAATGAAGCTCAGGTCATGAATATCATTGGTAATGTCACCGGGAAGAAGGTAGTCGTCCTCGATGATCTCATCGACACGGCCGGTACCGTCGTTCAGGCGGCCAAGGCCCTGAAAGAGGCAGGGGCACTCGATGTATCCGTGTGCTGCACCCATCCTGTGCTCTCCGGACCCGCAATTGAACGTCTCGAAAGCTCAGACATCAAAGAAATCATCGTCACCGATACAATTCCCCTTCATGATGGGGCAAAAGCCTGCAAACGCGTCAAGGTTCTTTCTGTTGCCGGTCTCCTCAGCGAGGCGGTAAGAAGGATTTATTATGATGATTCAGTCAGTTCACTCTTTATTTAGGAGGCATGCATGGAAACCATAGCATTAAGGGCGTCTGCCCGTAAGACATCAGGAAAGGGACCCGCCCGCCGTGCTCGTACGAGCGGACTGATCCCGGCCGTTTTTTATAACCCCCAGGCTGAATCGTTCATGTTGACTGTCAGCGCTACAGATATGAAAAACATCCTCAAAAAAAAGGACGAGAATATATTCATTAACTTGCAGATTGAGGAGGAGGGAAAGTCAATAGATAGGATGTCCATTATTAAAGACATCCAGATAGATTGCCTGACGGGACAGATTATTCATATCGATTTTTATGAAATAAATATGGATCATAAATTGACTGTCGATGTTCCCGTGCATTTCGAAGGTGGTCAGGAGGCTGTCAAACAGGACGGTGGGTTGCTGATTATGAAAAGAGAAGTGTCCATTTCCTGTCTGCCCTCTATACTGCCTGATCATTTTGCGGTGGACATCAGCGGCCTGAAGATCGGCGAGGCGTTTAGGGTAAGGGATCTTCCAATTACGGAAGGCATGACTATCCTTGAATCAGAGGACACCATTCTGGCCATGATATCCATAACCAGGGAAGAAACGAAACCGGAAGCTGAAGAAGAAATAGCAAAAGAAGGGCCGGAAGCGGTGAAACCGAAGGCTAAGGCTAAAGAAAAGGAATAAGAGGGAAGAAACGGGCAATCTGCGGCATCGCCAAGGGATAAAAACCGAATGGTATTGATAGTTGGGCTTGGCAATCCCGGCAGGAGCTATGAGAAAGCCCGCCACAACGCAGGATTCATGGTTATTGATCATCTGACTTTGGATCTTCAGATTCCCGTGGAACAGAAAAAGTTTAGTGCCCTTTCCGGTAGAGGAAAGATCCAAGATACTCAGGTCATATTCGTTAAACCGCAGTCATATATGAACCTGAGTGGTGAAGCTGTACGAAGGTTCTTTGACTTCTATAAAATGGAAAGACCCGAAGATGTCATAGTCGTTCATGATGACCTCGACCTTCCTTTCTCTGTCATACGGTTGAAGGCAGGTGGTGGTCATGGGGGGCATAAGGGGCTGTTATCGATCATTCATCATCTGGGGAGCCAGGACTTTCTGAGAGTGCGCATAGGCATCGGAAAGCCGGATGACAAGGAAATGACCGAGCGACACGTCCTCGAACCCTTCTCCAGGGAAGAGATGAAACGATTGCCCGGGGTTGTTACTACAGCAGGCTTAGCGGTCAAGGAGGTAGTTTCATCAGGGATTCAGGCGGCTATGAATAAATATAACGGTAGTACTATAAATAATTTATCTGAGGAGGTTTAATGATGTGTAAGGGTAAACAAAGTGTATTTTCTTTTCTGACAGTCATGGCCATCATGTTGTTTCTGATGGTCCCCATGGCTTTTGCCGGTGAGGCGGATATCAAGCTGCCAAGCCTGTCCCAAGTTACGTTTATGGGCGGGGCGCTGAGTGGGATGATGATCCTGAATCTTGGTCTCATCGTCTGTGCCATCGGAATTGCTTTCGGCTGGATGCAGTACACCCAGACAAAGGCCCTGCCGTCCCATCAGGCGATGCTCGATGTCTCCGCCACCATCTGGGAAACCTGTAAGACCTATGTTCTGCAACAGGGTAAATTTCTCGCCGCGCTGTGGATTCTGATTGCCATCTGCATGGTCTACTATTTCGGCGCCCTGTCGCATATGCCCAGCTTCGATGTTATGGTTATTCTCTTCTGCTCGATTATGGGAATTCTTGGTTCCTACTGCGTCGCCTGGTTCGGCATCCGTATCAACACCGTCGCCAACTCCCGGGCCGCCTTCGCGTCCTTGAGCGGCGAACCGCTGAATATCGTCAATATCTGTCTTCGTTCCGGTATGAGCGTGGGCCTCCTGCTGGTCAGCATCGAGCTCTTATTTATGATTCTCATTCTGGCCTATATCCCCACAGAAATGGCCGGCGCCAGCTTCATCGGCTTCGCCATCGGTGAATCCCTCGGCGCCAGCGCCCTGCGTATCTGCGGTGGTATCTTCACCAAGATCGCCGACATCGGTTCCGACCTCATGAAGATCATCTTCCACCTTCCCGAAGATGATCCCAAAAACCCCGGTGTCATCGCCGACTGTACGGGCGACAATGCTGGTGACAGCGTCGGCCCCACGGCGGACGGTTTTGAAACTTACGGCGTCACGGGCGTGGCCCTGATCGCTTTTCTGGCTCTGGCCCTGGCCGACAATCCCGCCATGGGCGGCAAGCTGATCGTCTGGATCTTCGCCATGCGTATCCTCATGATCCTGACCTCCCTGGCCTCCTACTTTGTGAACGACTCGGTCAGCAAGTCCCTTTTCGCCGGCAAGAAGGAATTTAACTTCGAGCACCCCCTGACCAACCTGGTCTGGATTACCTCCATCGTTTCCATTATCGTGACCTTTGCGGCA
>JALNVY010000241.1 GCA_023231165.1 Syntrophales bacterium
GTAAAGGAAGAGAAAAAGGTCCTCGCAGAAGGTTCCGGCTGGGCGGTCCGCCAGGGCTTCGGGACGCCGGAAGATCTGGAGACTACCGAAGACGGGGGACGGATGGAAGGGGCCGATCCGGAGCAGGTCAGCGATCGGGCCCTGGAACGGGGACGGGAGCAGCTTGGCACCCTGGGATCGGGAAACCATTTCCTGGAAATCGAAGTCGTGGACGAGATCTTTGATCCTGTCGCCGCAGCGGCCTTCGGATTGGAGCTAAACCAGGTCGTCGTGATGATCCACAGCGGCTCCCGGGGCCTGGGATACCAGGTATGCGACGATTATCTGGCCCGGATGGTCAAGCATAGCGGCGAGTTGGGTTTCCCCCTGCCGGACCGGCAGCTGGCCTGCGCCTTCCTGAAAGACCGCCGGGGGCAGGATTATTATGCCGCTATGGCCGCCGCGGCCAACTACGCCTGGGCCAACCGCCAGATGCTCATGCACTGGACCCGGGAAACCTTTGAAAAGACATTGAAAAAAAGCCCCCGGGACGTAAGGATGAAACTTCTCTATGACGTCTGCCACAATATCGCCAAGATCGAAACCTTCCCCGTCGATGGAAAACAGGTGCAGCTCTGCGTCCACCGGAAGGGGGCCACCCGGGCCCTGCCGCCTAACCACGCCGCCCTGCCGCCGGCATATATGAAGATCGGCCAGCCGGTCTTGATTCCGGGGAATATGGGCACGGGGTCGTATGTCCTGGTCGGGACGGAGAAGGCTTATACGGACACCTTCGGCAGCGCCTGCCACGGGGCCGGCCGGGTCATGAGCCGCACCCAGGCCATGAAGGCCAGCAAGGGGCGGTCCATTCACCGGGAAATGGCCGATCTGGGCGTGACGGTCATGGCCAGCGGCCGGGGGACCCTCAGCGAAGAGATGCCTGCGGCCTACAAGAACCTCGACGAAGTCGTCGCCGTCGTCCACCGGGCGGGCCTCGCCCGGAAGGTGGCCCGCCTCCGCGCCGTGGGCTGCATCAAGGGTTAGATTTCCCCTGACATCTTGTATAATGCCTGCTGAACTGTGCACCCAACCCGTCCCGGGCGGCGAATTTTCCATCAACAGCTCCCGGGTGCGCCTGGTGTGGATAAAAAACAAAAAAAGTATCAATACATCATAAACATCCGCTGAATTTCTTTCGCATCCTTTGTTTTCGTGAGAGCCAGCATCAGGAGGATGCGGGCCTTCTGGGGATTGAGATTGCCGGCGACGACGAAATCATATTCATCGTCTTTGGCTTCCGCCGTGCGGGCGATGAAACCGCTTCCCGTCCGGGAGGACCTCACGACAATCACACCCCGGCCCCGCGCCTCGCGGTAGGCGGTTTTCATCCCGTCGGACATGCTCCCGTCACCGGTACCGGCGTTTACTACCCCGGAAACTCCCTTTGCGACCATGGCGTCGAGAACGCTGCGGTTCTCTCCCGCATATCCATAGAAAATACCCACCTCCGGGAGGGCAGAAAGATTGGTAACGTCGAATTCACTGTCGGCGGTATGGCGCTTCGTAGAAATCCGGTAAAATTGTGGTTCCCCGGCGATCACATAGCCGAGAAAACCTAAATCAGGGGTCTTGAACGTATCCGGGGCGGTCGTGTTTGTCTTGGTCACCTCCCGGGCGGCGCTGATCTGGTCATTGAGGAGGACGAGGACGCCTTTGCCGGCGGCGGCTTTAGCGCCTGCCAGGAGCACGGCATGGTAGAGGTTCATGGGACCGTCGGCGCTGATAGCCGTAGCAGGTCTCATCGCCCCGGTCAGGACGACAGGTTTGCCGCTTTTGACGGTAAGATTGAGAAAATAGGCCGTCTCCTCCAGCGTATCCGTCCCGTGGGTAATCACGATACCGTCCACATCGGCACGGGCAAGGAGCTGATTGACCCTCCCTGCCAAAGTCAGCCAGTCTTTCGGCGTCATGTTTTCGCTGCCGATCCGCAGGATCTGCTCCCCGTCAACCCGGGCAATTCTTGCCAGTTCCGGAACGGCGGCGATCAGGGCTGCCACGCCGACCTTGGCCGGGGTGTAATCTACAGTTGTGGTGGTACTGGCTCCCGCGCCGGCAATAGTTCCCCCCGTGGCCAGGATCACTACATGCGGCAGCTTCACTCCAGCAAAGGAACAGACGGAAAAAAGCAGGAGGAAAACCACCATCAAATAAACTATCCTGAATATTCTGACCATCGACCCTCCTTTTAATGCATATCCTTTCGGAAGGATTTACTTGCCCATGATTGGAATATCAAGGGAATTCTTTGGGGAAGTAAAGTTTTTTGTTTCCCCGGACGTGATTGCGGCGGTGCCGATTTCCACCCGGGACTTGACAGCATGCCCCTTATGAGGTTTACTAACCCTCTGCGCCGCCGAGGTAAGGAAAGGGGCGTGGTTTGAAAAGGAAAGCTTGTCATTTGAAAACGATTCTTATTATCGATAGTTACGAAGATCAACGGTCGTCGCTTGCCGAGTTTCTAAGGAAGGAAGGGTACGAAATCGACGAGGCGTCCACCGAGGTTCAAGCCATGAAGCTGATGGAGGCGAATTCGTACGACCTGGTCGTTACCGATCTGTGCGAACCGGATTGCCTGTGTACCGGGCTTATTCATTGGATAAAGGACCATTATCCCGAGGTCAACGTTGTTGTTGCCACGTCGTTCGGAGCGATCGACTGCGTCGTGAAAGCCATCCGGATGGGAGCCCGTAACTATGTCATGAAACCGGTGACCAATAAGGCTTTTCTGGATATTGTCCAGGAGGCTACTCATCGGCGCGAACTGGAAACCAAGTCCCTCCGCCGGGTTAACGAGCCTTACTGTTATCGTGTGGACAGGGTGGTGGGTGTTTCCAAGAGTATGGAAAAGATCCTGCAAACGGCCCTGAAAGTAACGGATTTCGACACGGGTATCATGATTCGGGGAGAAAGCGGGACCGGCAAGGAACTCGTCGCCAGAATCATTCATGACCACAGCAAAAGCAGAAAAGACAAGGAGTTTGTGGCGATAAACTGTGCGGCCATCCCGAACGAAATATTGGAGAGCGAGCTTTTCGGATATGCCCGCGGAGCCTTCACCGGGGCCGGCCAGAATCGCAAGGGGCTCATTGAAGGGGCGAACGGGGGGACCCTGTTCATGGATGAGATCGGCGATACGACGCCCCAGTTTCAAGCGAAAATCCTCCGGGTGATTCAGGAGAAGGAAATCCGCCGGGTTGGCGAAAACACGAATCGTTCCGTTGATATCCGCGTTGTTGTCGCAACCAACAGGGACCTCAACCAGTTGGTTAAGGACGGATCTTTCCGGGAAGACCTTTTCTACCGCCTTAGCGTGGTCGATATCTTTATCCCGCCCCTGCGGGAGCGCAAAGAAGACATTCCGACGATGGTCGACTTTTTCCTGCCGGAAATGAATGAACGTCTGAAGAAAAAGGTGGAAGGCATTTCCGACGAGGCCATGACGATTCTCATGGCTTACGCCTGGCCCGGGAACGTCCGGGAGCTTAGAAACAGCCTCGAAAGAGCGGTCGTCCTTTCCGGGCACAGCGTCCTCCAACCGGAAGACTTTCCCCTGGCATATGGGCACTACCGCAAGATTGAAGCCGGGCATCTGGATGACGAGACCATCACCCTCCAGGAAATGGAGCGCCGCTATCTCCTGAAGGTGATGAAAAAATACAACTACAACCAGAAGCTTGTAGCCCGGAAGCTGGGCATCGGCTACACCACCCTCTGGAGAAAGCTGAAGCTGTCCGAAAAGGACTTCAA
>JALNVY010000242.1 GCA_023231165.1 Syntrophales bacterium
CAGACGGAGGCCCACCACGGGGGGAACAGATGGATCGGGACGCGGGGAACGTCACCCGTCGGCCATTCTGGCCATCATCCCGGGGGGATGCGCGTGGGCGGACAGTCCCGGAACAAATCCGCCGTCAAGGTGGCCCTGGAGCGGCGTTACCGGGATTATTCCCAGGAGGGACCCCTCACGAAATTTCAGATGGGTGAAGCCCTGAAGAGGCTCCGGCGGATGACGCCCACCGGTCCCAAGGACACTGTCAATGTCGATAAAACCATCTATCAGACCATGCGTAACGCCGGGGAGATCGAGATCGTCTTCGACCGTCGTCTGAAGGACCGCATGAAGATTGTCCTCCTCATCGACAACGGCGGCTGGTCCATGGAACCCTATGTGGGAATCGTCCAGACCCTGTTCCATTACGCCCGGTCCCAGTTCAAGGATCTCAAGATCTATTTTTTCCACAACACGATCTACAGCCGTGTCTGGGCGGACCCCCAGCGGTATCACAAACCCGAGCCCTTGGATGACTTTCTCAGAAAAGATCCGGAAACGAGACTGATCATGGTCGGGGACGCCAGCATGGCCCCCTATGAGCTTATCCACGGTAACGGCGCCATCTATGTCGATCAAAAGGCAACAGGAGCAAGCATCGATCGTCTGCAATTCCTCGCCCGGACCTTCCGGCACGCCGTCTGGCTCAATCCCGTACCCCAGGACGAATGGGAAATGACTTGGACCATCGGCATCGTCCGCCAGGTCTTCCCCATGTTCGAGCTGACCCTGGACGGCCTGGAAAAATCCATTCTCCACCTCATGGCAAAACACTGATAACCTTCCTGACCACTTTCCCGATTGACATGTCGCGGGGGAAATCCTATGATGTTCATCAAATCAAATGTGACACATGATTGAAAATCCCGCAGGCGGTTTCTGCAGAATTTGACCATGATTGAAAATTTTATCGAAAATGCGTCTTCGTATGTTCAGACCTCAATGTTGCTGGCATATCTGGCCGTGTATCTGGGTGGGTTGCTGGTAAGCTTCACCCCCTGCACCTATCCGGTTGCTCCCATTACCGTGGCCTTCATCGGCGCCCACAGTAGCGGCTCAAAGATGAAGGGATTTGTTCTTTCCATAATTTACGTCTTGGGAATGGCCCTGACCTATACCGCCATCGGCGCCGCGGCAGCCCTGACGGGGAAACTCTTCGGCCAGATGCAGAGCAACCCCTGGGTATACTTTTTCATGGCAAATGTGTGTCTGATCATGGGGTTGTCCATGCTGGAAGTCTTTAACCTGCCAATCCGGACGCCCGACTTTATTGCCCGGCTTCAGCCCCGGAAAAAAACGAAGGGGGCCATCGGGGCTTTTTTTGTCGGCGCGGCGTCAGGTCTGATCATGGGGCCCTGTACAGCTCCGGTATTAGCCGTCCTCCTCAGTTTCGCCGCTACCAGGCAGAGTATCCCCTATGCCATGAGCCTCCTGTTCGTCTTCGCCTTAGGCATGGGGACCCTGTTGATCATCTTGGGAACCTCGGCAGGACTGCTGGCGAATCTCCCCCGGTCCGGGATGTGGATGACCCGGGTGAGCCACATTTCCGGCTGGATTATGATCGGTGTAGGGGAATATCTGCTGATTCAGGCGGGAATACTCTGGGGATAACAACTGGATTCCGGTGCAAGCCCGGAATGGCAGAAAGCAATAATTAGGGAGTTTATATGGCGAACCGCAAATTGTACGTTTATTGGGTCACAGCGATCCTGGTAGTATTTCTTCTCGCCGCCTCCGGGTGTTTTGCCCAGGAGCAGGCGCCACGATTCAGCATCCGGGATGTCAACGGCCGGATCTTCAGTATGAATGACTACGGGAAGAAAACCATCCTCCTGATCTTCAGCACGACCTGGTGCCCCTCCTGCCGGACGGAGATTCCCCATTTCAAGCAAATCTATCAAACTTACAGCCGCCGGGGATTAGAGATGGCCAACATTGACATCCAGGAATCACGGGACAAGGTCGCCCGCTTCGCCGCCAAATATCAATTACCCTATCGGATCCTGTTAGATGAAAAAGGGGATGTTGCGTCGGCTTACGGGATCGTGGGCGTTCCCGCCATGATCCTCATCAAGGACGGCGTGGTGGTTACCCGAAATTATCGCTCGGTGGATGGAACTCTGGAGAAACTTTTCAGGAAGTGACGGAACCTCTGACTGCTATGACCGATGGCCAGTTTATGACTTCCCAAATTTTTGCATCACATACATTTCGATGAATAATATCGGCGCTTTACGATATGCCAGATTCGGGCATTTCCGAAAAACAGCCCTCCGGCGGTCTCCCCTGCTCCCATCATCCCGCAATCCGCGAGCTGGATTGGCCGACGACGCCTTTGTCGGACACGAAGAGGATGAAAAGAAAAATATGCCTCGAAAGACAAATCACCCTTCACCCTCAATATTTTTCCCCTTAACAAATGCAATACCTTTCAGAGTGATTCTGTATTTCTGTAGACGACTATTCGGCTTATCGGGTACAGTCATTTCGATAAGTCCTGCGGCTATCGCCGGCTGCTGATAGGCGGTGCGGAAATGCTTCTCATCTTTCAAACCAAGTTTTTGCTGGATTTCTTTACGGGTCATCTCACCTTTCAGGATGGACAGCATCTTTCTGACTTCGGGGGTGACATAGGGGGTGACTTCGGGGGCGGATAAGGATGTAACCGCACTGAGAATCATTCTCAACATGAACTCTATAAATACGGAGGATTCGGCATTCTTCGTGCTTTTGTTCAATGCGGCATAATATTCTGCCTGATGTTCATACACAATACTTTCAACGGGAATATGGGCAAACAGAGGATTCCATTTGATGAGAATCAATGTTTGCCAGAGTCTTCCCATCCTGCCATTGCCGTCTTCAAAAGGATGTATGAACTCAAACTCGTAATGAAAACCAGAGCTGGCAATCAACGGGTGCTGATCGGTTGCTTTTAACCAATGCAAAAGATCATGCATCAAATAGGGTACACGGTCTGCAGGCGGCGCCAGATGGACTACTGTCTGTCCTGCCATAACACCAACTCCGCTCGTTCGAAAGTTTCCCGGATTATCCAGTAGGGCTGTCATTAACTCGCGGTGAGCATCCAATAAATCTTCTTTCGAATACGGCTGCCATTTATCAAACTGGTCATACGCCTTGACGGCATTCCGGACTTCCTGAACTTCACGGAGCGGCGCGATTATTCTTTTACCTTCCAGAATCGCGGTGATCTGCTCAACGCTTAGCGTGTTTCCTTCAATCGCGAGCGAGCCCTGTATTGTTCGTATCCGATTGGTTCGGCGCAGGCGGATTATTTTCGATGCCTCCTCAAGTACCGAAAGCCGTCCAATCAGTTGTGATATTTCAGCAACCAGAGAGATAATTGCAGAAGTAATTTTAAAAGGGGGAATGTAGTTTTCGCTCATATGAAACCGCCTTCATTGCTTCAGAGCAAAAGATCGCAAGTCATTTTTGATATAGTATTTTGCGCCAAATTTCGTAAAAAGTTGTTCAACATCGTAAAGGAATTTACCCCAATTCACCGTTTGTTCATATTCTTTCATGTGGTTTAGCTTGCCTACCTTCCAGAAATTCACATACGGATGCGCCATGCGGATTACCGCAAGGGCCTGATCGGGATCGATCACCGGCTCAAGGCTGACCCATGTAAAAATGCCCTCTTTTCTCGCAAGTACTTTCATCAAATGGCTTAAGATGGAAATTGCGCCTGGGCATATCGAATTATCCTTTCCA
>JALNVY010000243.1 GCA_023231165.1 Syntrophales bacterium
AAGTCCGAACCATAGGGTCGTTTGTCAAGGCTTCATTAACTTTTAGACGGATACTTTTTATTGCTCTTTTCCCGATCTATAGGAGAACTATTTTCTTGACAACCGAAGGCCATATAGATGTTATAAAGTCTTTTTCCTTAAATGTTTACCAGTCCCAGATCAATAATAATTATTACAATTCAAAATTAATAATGCTGAAATACTTAGTAGCATCTAGATTGCATTGTTCAAGGATATTATTAGCTGGCAACTTAACGCCCTTCTGCCTGAGAAAAGTTGCTACTTTATTTTGCACCTTAATGCCGCGATTCCTCTTATGGTGCGCTTGCCCACCTAAACCTACGGCTAATACTTCTTTATTTTTAAGAAGTATTGTATAATGTGCCGCTGTTAATGTATTTGTATTCTCCGCATCATATCTGGCAATGAGATTTGTCCCAGATATCTTTTCCTGCTGTTCCGTGATAGTTTGATCATTAAATGATTCTAAAAGTAACGATTCCTGCTGTTCGACAATAATTGTTAAATAAATCTTACGATTTGGACTTAATTTGTCTAATTTTTCTAATAGGTCAGATGCTAAGCTCATTTAATTCCCCTTAGATATAACGGCGGCGGATGAGCTGCAAGCCCCGCAGGTCTGAGGGGACGCGAAAGCGTTCACTCAGACTGAGGAGCTGTCAGCTCTATTGCCTTGATAGGCGGAGCGGGAGCTTGCTCCCGGTCAGTTTATCGGCGTAATAGACGGAAAATATTCCACCATATCAGGCCATATAGATGGAACAAATTTCCACTTATTACGATACTAAGCTACAATACACGGAATAATGGCCAGATTATTTTCCACTTATTACATATCTCCTTGGCAAATTCCACTTATTACGATATTGAGGCAGCGAACATGGAAAACAAGCCGAAGTTCCGCCCTAATCCGAATCTCAAGTTAATGGACCAAGATTGCAAGGCCCTTCGTTATCACAGCTACGGCTATCGCACGGGGCAGACCTATTGTCAATAGATACTTCGTTATATCAGCTACTTCGGCAGCAATACCCATCCGTGTCTGCTCGGGGAAGTGGAGGCCTGATTGATGCCATTTCGAGAGCATGGCAACCATTGTCATTCAACATAATAAAATTAAGCAGTCTGCCTGTTATCCCTCCCTCTTTGCGGTGGGAATAGAACCGTTCGCTTGCGCAGGAGGTACAGAGATTCCCATCATGAATGTTCTCTCCGGGAACCCCCAACTCTTGAAGCTGATGACGGTTAGCGAGGGCAAGGTTCAGCTTCCACTTTCCCATCTCCCGGCCCATACCCATTCCCGTCTCCGTCTCCGGCCCTGGCTGAGAGGTAAAAATTTTATCTCTTGCCGGGTGGGATTCCATCGCCTCATATACCGTGGCATCCACTTCATAACAACAAGCCCCGATGGCGGGACCTATGGCCGCCTGGACGTCCTGAGGCCTTGTCCCGTATCGTTCGGAAAGCAACCTTAGCACCTTTCCGGAAATATTCAGGGCCGAGCCCCGCCATCCGGCATGCACGGCGGCAACGATCCGTTTTCCCGTATCAACCATTAATACGGGAACGCAATCGGCCGTCTTTATACAAAGTGCCAGACCCGGCCGGTTCGTAATGATGGCGTCATAGTCCAGATCCTGCGGGTCAAAGGTTTGGGATTCGGCATCGTCGATGGTAAGAATACGATCCCCGTGGACCTGATGAACCTGAAAAAAATTCCGTCTTGAGACACCAAAGGCAGCGGCAACTATGTCCCAGTTTTTGCTTATGTTTTCATCGGTGTCGCCCTCTTTCAGGCTCATGTTGAGGCTGGCAAAGGCACCCTCGCTGACCCCGCCCCGGCGGGTGCAGAAGGCATGGGTCAAAAAGGGATAGGCCCGCCAGGCCGCCGCCTCGAAGTACTCAATATTGCCCTGCTTAACAAGTTCAAGCATTATGTCTCCTGAAGACTGGTCAGAAATTTACAGAGATCGTCCATATCCTGGGGAAGGGGAGCCTCGAAAGCCAGCTTCTGACCGGTGGCGGGATGGGTAAAGGCAATCCGGTGGGCATGGAGGGCCTGCCGGGTCATTTCCTTGAAGCGGCGGCGGATGGACTGGTCGGAAATATCCATGATTTTCCTGGAATTTCCATAAATCTTGTCCCCCACCACGGGATACCCCAGGGCGGTCAGATGGACCCGGATCTGATGGGTCCGCCCCGTTTCGATAGCAACGTCAAGGAGGGTAGCCATGCCATATCTTTCCCGGACCTGCCAGCGGGTGACGGCGCTTTTCCCCTGACGGCTCTTCGTAGACATCTTCTTTCGCTCGACGGGATGCCTCCCCACCGGCAGGTCTATGACTCCTTCATCATCCGTAACGTCCCCATAAACCAGGGCCAGATAATGCTTTTCCACCCGGCGGGCTTCAAAATGTTCCGCCAGGGTTCGATGAATCTCATCGGATTTGGCCACAATCATGAGTCCGGAGGTGTCTTTGTCGAGGCGATGGACAATGCCGGGCCGGAGGACGCCACCGATTCCCGAGAGATCATGGCAGTGGTAAAGAAGGGCATTGACGAGGGTGCCCTGGCGATTGCCCGCCCCGGGATGAACCACAAGTCCGGGCTGTTTGTCGATCACCAGGAGGAACGAATCCTCATAAACCACTTTTAAAGGTATGTTTTCCGGCAAAACACCACTTTCAGCCGGTTCGGGAAGCTGCAGCAGCACCTCGTCCCCCGGTTTCAGCCGGGAAGAGGCCTTCGGCGTCTTATTGTTGAGAAGGACATGTCCTGCCGCCACGATCCTCGGCATCTGGGAACGAGACAGGGAAACCTGCCGGCGGGACAGGAAGACATCGAGGCGCAGCCCCGTCTCGTCCTCCTCCACCACGAAGCGTTGTGTCTTGATAGATTCTGTCATTCCCGCAATGACGCTGAGGGGGATGCTGCAGAAGTTGCCGTCTTCAAGCCTTCCAGAATAAAGCGGAATTCCTCCTCTTCCACGGTGCGCATGTCCATAAGGACATCTGCGGCCGCGATCCGGGCAATGATGGGAATCTCCAGACGCCTCAGCTTTTCCTCCAGACGAACGGCAGACATGAGCAACGGCGTCACGACCACAAGCATCGTGGGAATCTCCTGTCCCGGCAGGGAACCGCCCCCCGCCGCCGACATTCCTTCTTTCAGAGAAAAGCGTATCCCTTCAAGATTGGCTCTCTTCAGTTTCCGGAGCAGCTTTTTCGCCCGGGCGGCAACCCCGTCCAGAGACTCTGTCAGGGCCTTGAGAACCCGCAAATCCTTTCTGGCCCGCTCCGGATTCAAGTAATGGTTCATCGTCGCCTCCAACGCCGCCAGGGTAAGCTTGTCGATACGCAGGGCGCGGTTGAGGGGATTTTTCCTGATCTTTTCCAGAATCGTCCCCTTGCCGATAATGATGCCGGCCTGGGGACCACCGAGCAGTTTGTCCCCGCTGAAGGTCGCCACATCCACGCCGGCGGCGACAACGTCTTCCACCGTCGGTTCCCGTTGCAGGCCGTGCAGGCCCAGGTCGATCATGCACCCGCTTCCCAAATCGTTCATCACCGGGATGCCATGTTCATGACCCAGGGCCACCAGGGATTTGAGATCCACTTCTTCTGTAAAACCGATGATCCGGAAATTGCTCGTATGAACCTTCATCAGCAGACGGGTATCGGTGCTGATCGCCTTTTGATAGTCCTTCAGGCGCGTCCGGTTCGTCGCCCCCACCTCGCGCAGGCGG
>JALNVY010000244.1 GCA_023231165.1 Syntrophales bacterium
AATGCGGGCCGAAGGCGCCGTGGAAGTCCTGCGGGGACTCAAGGCCGGGGACCGGGTGGCTTCGGCGGCCAACTTTCTCATCGATTCCGAGGCTCAGCTCAAAGGCGTGAAGCCCCTTTCCAAACCTTGAATAAAGTGAAAGGGTCTCCCTATGATCGCTAAAATCATCGAACTGAGCGCCCGGAATAAATTCGCCGTCTTTCTTATGATGGCCCTGGCCATTGTCTGGGGCTATTGGGCCTTGAAGAACACGCCTCTCGACGCCCTTCCCGACCTGAGCGATACGCAGGTTATCATCTACACGGAGTGGCCGGGCCGGAGCCCCGATCTTGTCGAGGATCAGATTACCTATCCTATTACGTCGACCCTGCTCGCTGCCCCTAAAGTCCAGGCCGTGCGCGGTTTTTCCTTCCTGGGCAGTTCCTTCATCTACGTGATCTTCGAGGAAGGGACCGATATTTACTGGGCGCGGAGCCGGATCCTGGAATACCTCCAGGCGGTTAAAAACAAGATCCCTTCCGACGTCAATCCCGTCCTCGGTCCCGATGCCACCAGCCTCGGGTGGGGGTTTTCCTACGCCGTTGTCGATGAAACGGGTGGACATGACCTCTCCGAACTGCGCAGCATCCAGGACTATATCATCAAGCTGGGCGTGGAAAGCGTCCCCGGCGTCTCCCAGGTGGCGAGTGTCGGCGGCTTTGTGAAACAGTATCAGATAACTGTCGATCCCAACCGCCTGGCAGCTTACAACATTCCCATTACGAAGGTCATGGAGGCTGTAAGAAAGAGCAACCGGGATGTGGAAGGACGCGTCCTTGAACTATCCGGCGTGGAATACATGATCCGGGGGCGGGGATATATCAAGGGGCTGCAAGATTTGGAGACTATCGCCGTGGGCGTGAACCCCGGCGGAACGCCTATCTATTTAAAGGATGTGGCCCGCGTCCAACTGGGTCCGGAAATCCGGAGAGGGCTTGCGGAGTTGGACGGTCGCGGCGAAGTGGCTGCCGGGATTGTGGTCGTCCGTTTCGGTGAAAATGTCCTCTCCGTGATCGAACGAGTGAAGGAAAAGATCAACCTGGATATCGCCCCGAGTCTTCCCAAAGGAGTGAAGATTGTCACGACCTATGACCGTTCGGATCTCATTATGCGCTCCATGGCGACCCTCAAAGAGGAAATTATCAAGCTGACCGTGGCGGTGAGCGTGGTCTGTCTCGTCTTTCTCTTTCACCTGCCCAGCGCCTTGGTGGTGATCGTCACGCTGCCCATGGCCATGCTTATGGCCTTCATCACCATGTATTACCTGAGCGTCACCGCCAACGTTATGAGCCTCTCCGGCATCGCTATCGCCATCGGCGCCATGGTGGACGCCGCCATCATCATGGTGGAAAACGCCCACAAAAAGCTGGAGGAGTGGGAACACGAGGGGCGGCCGGGAAACCGGACGGATGTCATCATCAAAGCCGCCCAGGAAGTGGGTCCATCCCTCTTCTTCTCGCTTTTAGTCATCACCGTGGGATTCCTCCCCGTCTTCACCCTCCAGGCCCAGGCGGGGCGCCTGTTTAAACCACTGGCGTATACGAAGACCTTTGCCATGCTCTTCTCCTCCTTCCTTGCCGTCACCCTGACGCCCGTTCTCATGACCCTGTTCATCCGGGGCAAGATCCGCCCCGAAGAGAAGAATCCTATCAGCTTAGTCCTGCATAAGCTCTATGAGCCAGTGGCCCATTTTGCCATCCGCTTCCAGAAAACGGTAATCATTGCCGCCGTTCTAATCATGGCCCTGACGATTTACCCGTTTATGAAACTGGGTTCGGAATTCATGCCGCCTCTCTATGAGGGGACTTTGTTCTATATGCCCGTCACGCTGCCCGGGGCGGCCGTGTCCGAGGTCGGAAAACTCCTCCAGATGCAGGATGAAATTCTGAAAAGAATCCCCGAGGTCGCCCAGGTCTTCGGCAAGGCCGGGCGGGCGGAAACGGCTACGGACCCGGCGCCGCTGGAGATGTTCGAGACGGTCATCAATCTGAAACCGGAAGAGCAGTGGCGTAAAGGTATGACCGTGGATAAACTGAAGGACGAAATGAATGACGCCCTGACCATCCCCGGTGTGGCCAACTCCTTTACCATGCCCATTAAGGCCCGTATCGACATGCTGTCTACGGGCATCCGGACTCCCGTTGGGGTCAAGATCCTGGGGCCGAATCTGGAAGAAATCGAAAAGATCGGTCTCGCCCTGGAACATCATTTAAAAGACATCCCCGGAACCCGGAGCGTTTATGCGGAAAGGGTGACAACGGGTTATTTTCTGGATATTTCCATCAAGCGGGAAGAGGCGGCGCGCTATGGCCTTACGGTGGATGATGTCGGCGAGGTGATTCAGGCGGCCATTGGGGGCATGAACCTGACGGTGACGGTGGAAGGGCGGGCGCGGTATCCCGTCAATGTCCGCTATCCGCGGAATTTGCGTAGCGATGTGGAGCAACTCAAGCGGGTCCTCGTACCCGTCATGATGGCGAATCGGCAGGCTGCGGCGCCGGTCAGTGCGGGAGGCATGGCGACGCCCCCGCCAATCCTCCAGGTGCCCCTGGGCGAGGTGGCGGATTTCAAGGTTGTCAAGGGTCCCACCGCCATCAAAAGCGAAGAAGGACTTCTTACCGCTTATGTATTTGTTGACTTTTCCGGCCGGGATATGGGCGGCTACGTGGAGGAGGCAAAGAAAAAGGCGGCGATGCTCAAGATTCCCGAAGGTTACCGGCTCACCTGGAGCGGGGAATATGAACATCTGATCAAGACCCACGAGCGGCTGAAAATGGTCATCCCCCTAACCCTTTTCATCATCTTCGTTCTTATCTACCTGAACACGCAATCAACGGTAAAAACCATGATTGTCCTGCTCGCCGTACCTTTTTCCCTGGTCGGTTCCTTCTGGTTTCTCTATATTCTCAATTATAACATGAGCATTGCCGTCTGGGTGGGGATTATCGCCCTGGCCGGACTGGATGCGGAGACCGGGGTAGTCATGCTCCTGTACCTCGATCTGGCCTATGAAAAGTGGAAGAAAGAAGGGAAGATGCAGACCCTGGCTGACCTCAAGGAGAGCGTCATCTACGGGGCCGTGAAACGTATCCGCCCCAAGATCATGACGGTGAGCGTGATCCTGGCTGGCCTTATCCCCATTATGTTCAGCCACGGGACGGGCGCCGACGTGATGAAACGAATCGCCGCCCCCATGGTCGGCGGCGTCATAACCTCCACGATTCTCGAACTGGTTATTTACCCGGCTATTTATATGCTCTGGAAGGGAAGAAGCTTCAAAAAATGATCAATCTGAATGAGGGGTCTTCCGATCGCAGGCAAACTCCTGGCGATCGTCACGGTAAAAGATACAAGCTGTGGTCAATTCTTTTCTGAGCTTTGCCCGGGCTCGATGCAGCCTTATTTTGGTCGCCTGGAGGGTTAACCCAAGAATATCGGCAATCTCAGCGTCGCTCAATCCTTCCATTTCACTGAGGACGATGACGGACCGGTATGTCTCGGGTAGCATTTGAATGATTTCCCGGATGCAGCCATTCATTTCCCGGCGAATGACCCGCTGCTCCGTGGAAGCCGTCACCTCACCGGTCCAGATGTTTTCATCTTCTTTGGTTTCCGTGATGGCCTCCACGGGCAAAAGTTTTTCCCCTGCGGGACGATTATTCGATGAACGGCGAAGTCTGTCGAGGGCCGTATTGGTAGCAATTCGATAGATCCAGGTGGA
>JALNVY010000245.1 GCA_023231165.1 Syntrophales bacterium
ATCAGGACGGCCAGTTGAATCAGGCGCGGCCGGCCGAAATCGATGAGGGCATCCATGGCGGCCCGGATCGTTCTACCTGTAAAGAGGACATCATCCACGAGGACAACTTTCTTGTTATCTAGGGAAAAGGTGATGTCCGTCTTGCCGATGCGAGGCTTTTTGTTGGTCTTCTGCAGGTCGTCCCGGTAAAGGGTTACGTCCAAGATGCCGGATGGGACTTCGATGCCTTCGATAGCGGCTATCTTTCTCTGCAGCCGGTTGGCAAGATAGATACCGCCCGTACGGATACCGATCAAGACGAGATCATCCAGCCCCTTGTTTTTCTCCAGAATTTCGTAGCCGATGCGGGTCAGTGATCGATCGATGCCCTCGGCATCCATGACGACGCGGTTTTTATTTTTCATGGGGTCCTCATAAAATCAGCAGCAACAAAACAGCAAAAAATATGAATACATGTTTAAAAAACAAAAAAGCCTCCCCTTGATATTTAGGGAGGCCCGCTCACGACTATTTTGTTCGTTACCCTTTTCACATCTTTCCTTTTTCAATCTCTCAGGATTAATTTAAAAGGTCACACCATTTCAAAACCAAGGCACATATAAAAGATCAACTCCTTTTTGTCAAGTTTTAAAGAGGAAAGATTATAGGAGATTAAGGGGCAGGGGAATCGAATACCATCAAATCGACATTGTCACCAAAAAATGCCTTTCCGATCGACTTGAGACTGTGCTATATACCTCGCCGCCTGGAGGTGTTAATTGTGGCTATAAATGCTGAGCCTCAGGTTTTTTTGTTTTTAAGTGAAATCCTGGGACAACCAATCATAGGGCCGGAAGGCCGGTCGATGGGCAAGATTATGGATCTGGTAGCGACCTTGGCCGAACCTTATCCCATTGTCACCGACGCCCTGCTCTCCCCCGAGGAGGGGCAGAAGACGGCGATGTTTTATCGTTTTCCCGGTATTGAGGAAGGGCAGCGTCCATTCAAGGCGCATAGCGTTTGTCCCGATGATTTCAGGGCGCCATCCTTGCGGGACAATGAACTGCTGCTGAAGGATGCCCTGCTGGACAAGCAGATTGTGGATACCCACGGCGCCAAGGTGCTCCGGGTCAATGATCTACAGTTTCTTACGGCCCGCCAGAGCCTCCATCTGGTTCATGTGGATGTGGGATTCCGAGGGCTCATGCGCCGCTCCGGATTAGAGAAGGTGCTTGATCTTTTTCTCCACGGGCTTTTCGATTACGACCTGCCCAATCTGTTCATTTCGTGGAGGTTTGTCCAACCTATTTCCTCGCCTGATCTCCTGCATCTGAAGATCGCCCAGGACCGTCTCTCCCGTATCCATCCGGCTGACCTTGCGGATATTATTGAAGACCTTGATATGCGTCAGCGAAGTAATGTTTTCAAGTCCCTCGATGTGGAAACAGCGGCAGAGACCCTTGAGGAAACGGATCCTAAGATTCAGGTCAGTCTGATCGAAGATATGAATGCTGCCGAAGCATCAGATATTATAGAAGAAATGTCTCTGAGTGAAGCGGCGGATCTTTTGGGGGATCTACCGAGAGAGAAGGCGGAAGGGATCTTGAAGGAGATGGAGCAGGATATGGCGGATGACGTCAAGGAACTTCTAGCCCACCCGGAAGAAGAGGCGGGGGGGTTGATGACTTCTGCCTTTCTTCATTTCTTGCCTTCGGCGACGGTTGACAAGGTCATCTCAACCATCCGGCACGAAGCCGAGGACATGGATTTTATCTATTATATTTATGTCGTTGACGAGGACGAGCGTCTCCTGGGAATGGTCAGTTTACGGGAGCTCCTTGTGGCGACAGGGGAGACCCTGCTGTCCGACCTCATGGATGACCGGGTGGTCTCCGTCCATCTTGATGAGGATAAAGACGAGATCGCGGACCTTTTTACAAAATATGGTCTCATGGCGATTCCCGTTGTGGATGGTGGGGACAGAATCAAGGGGGTGATCCTCTTCAAGAATCTTCTCGAAGTTGTGGCCCCCCACTTGGGTAAGAAATAATCATGGACGAAGGCGAAGGTCATCAATGCCGGAAAATAAAGATAAAGCCTCAAGAAATATTTTTCAGCGCCTTTTCCAGCGGAAATTCTGGCGATCTCTAGGAGTGTTTTTCGCCCTCATCGGGCCGGGGATCATTACCTCCAACGTGGACAATGACGCCGGCGGCATTACCACCTATTCTCTGGCCGGCGCTCAATATGGACTTTCCCTCCTCTGGATACTCATTCCGATCACCATTGCCCTGATCATCATTCAGGAGATGTGCGCCCGGATGGGCGTCGTTTCCGGGAAAGGTTTATCCGACCTCATTCGGGAACGTTTCGGGGCCAAGATTACCGTTTACCTTATGGTAGTCCTTTTTTTGGCCAACCTCGGCAACACTATTTCTGAGTTTGCCGGCATTGCCGCCAGCCTGGAGATCTTCGGCGTCAGCAAATATATATCTGTCCCTTTCGGGGCGTTTTTCGTCTGGTGGCTGGTCGTCAAAGGCAATTATAAATCCGTTGAGAAGGTCTTCTTGGTGGCCTGTCTTTTCTATATCTCTTATATTGTTTCCGGTTTCATGGGGAAGCCGGATTGGGGACAGATCGGCAAGGCGCTGATTACGCCGACAGTCCGTTCCGATCCCGCCTTTCTGACTATGGCCGTTGGTATCATCGGAACCACCATTGCCCCCTGGATGCAGTTTTATCTTCAGTCCTCCGTAGTGGATAAGGGACTCAAGGCTGAAGATTATGCCTATACAAGGGTCGATATCATTGTCGGTTCTTTTACCGTCAATATTGTGGCTTTTTTTATTATCATGCTCTGTGCCGTGACCCTGTTTCAGCAGGGAATCAAGATCGAAACAGCCAAAGACGCGGCCCAGGCCCTGGCCCCCCTTGCCGGTACTTACTGTACCTGGCTTTTCGCCTTCGGCCTGTTGAACGCTTCCCTCTTTGCCGCTTCGATCCTGCCTTTATCGACGGCCTATACGATCTGTGAGGCCTTTGGGTGGGAATCCAGCGTGAACCACAAGTTCACCGAAGCCCCCCAGTTTTATTGGCTTTATTCCCTGATGATCTTTCTTGGTGCGGCGATTATCCTTTTTCCGAATATGCCCCTTGTTGCCATCATGTACTACTCCCAGGTCATCAACGGGATGCTTTTGCCCTTCATTCTGATTTTTATGCTCCTGTTGATTAATGATCGCCGGATCATGGGCGATTATGTGAACGGTAAACTCATGAATATTGTCACCTGGCTCACGGTGGGCGTTTTGATTTTGCTGTCGGTGGCGATGGTTGTCAGTGCCTTGGCGTCTTGAGGGTCAAGAGCACGTTGAAAAAGGATCATTTGGAGGCTGTTCAAAAATGTCCAGATGCAAGGCCTCCGAAATCATGAGCCGTGAGGCGTACCTGCCGGTACGTTGAACGGCGAAGGATGAGGGAAACGCAGCAGATGGATGTTTTTCAACAGCCTGCTTAATGGAGAAGGCTGCCGATGCGCGTCCAGCGGACAGAATGATCTTCCTTGTTCCATGACCAGTAGATGACAAAGGCTTTGCCCATGACATCCTTGAGATCGACAAAGCCCCAGAAGCGACTGTCGTAACTCTGATCGCGGTTGTCTCCCATGGTAAAAATGGCGCCCTTGGGGACCGTAACGGGTCCGAAATTGTCACGGGGCTGGATGGCTCCGGGGATGATGAAGTCATCAATATAGACGCCGTGCTTATCCTCATAG
>JALNVY010000246.1 GCA_023231165.1 Syntrophales bacterium
ACCTTTAAGGCAAACAGATTGAATGATTTTCTATGGCGCCCTACATAAAACTTGACGGAATCAGGATGTCTCCCCTATAATCCGCTTCCCAAATTCGTTATGGTACATTTTAAAAGGCTTTTAGCAGGAAGGAATCGCACATGGATTTGAAAAAAATTGCCGCCATCGTCATTGCGTTGATCGTCGTGATCGTCATTGGTTGCGCGGGCATGGAAACTGCCAAAAAAACAGAAAAAGATGGGGCTTCTCCCGTCACCGCCTCGGCGCCTGCTTCTTCGCCTGCTCCTGTCAAATCCGGAAAATCAGGTGGAGAAGTCACTGTCAGCGACGGGGAATCTATTTCTAAAAGTGACTCCATGAAGACAGCGGATAAAAGCCGCATCATGAAGGAGTTCGAAGGGCCGACGAAAAAAAGGACGGAAGCGGCAGAAGCGAAGGCGTCGGGAGCCCCGGGGCCGCGCCTCCCCCGCCCTGCAGCGGCGCCGCCGTCCACCTCGGGTCTGAAGGCCGGCTTTGCCGACGATAACAAGCAATTCAATTATTTCGTCTCCTTTTTACAGAAATACGAAAAACAGGTCCGCCACTATGCCATCCCTGTTGAAGAAAGAATCATCCTGAAGATACGCGATAAAGATGAAAAGCCCGTGGCCAACGCCGGAATTGCCGTTTATGACGGAAAGCGGCGCCTGTGTGAAGGAAAAACTTACGCCGACGGAACCTTTCTGTTCTTCCCTTCCGAATACGACAAGTCCCTTTCCCGCTATCGGGCCATGATCACCTATCAACAGGCGGAGCGGGAGATCGTCATCGACCGGCAGGGGCCAAGGGAGCTGGCGGTGCGTCTTGACCGGCAGCGGTACGTCTCGGAGAACACGCCCCTCGACATCCTCTTCATCATGGACACCACCGGCAGTATGGGGGAGGAAATCAGCCGTCTGAAGAACACCATTGAGATCATCAATCTGAACTTGGCCTCCCTCTCTTCAAAACCGAAAATCCGCTTCGGGATGGTCCTTTACAAGGACCGGGGCGATGAATACGTCACCCAGGTCATTCCCCTGACGGCAGATCTCGAAAAATTCCGTGCCGAGCTTAACCAGGTAACGGCGGGCGGCGGGGGCGATAATCCGGAAGATCTTCAGGCCGCCCTTCAGGACAGCATCGAAAAGATTAAATGGAATAAAGACGGCATCCGGCTATGCTATATCATCACCGATGCTACGGCCCACCTTGACTACAGACAGAAATACACTTACGTAAACGCCGTTCACGACGCCCGCAAAGCGGGCATCAAAATGTTCACCATCGGCACGGGTGGCCTGGATATCTCCGGTGAATATATCCTGAGGCAGATATCCCAATACACTTATGCCAAATATATCTTCCTGACCTACGGTGAGCGCGGGGAAGCGGAAGGCGGAAAAGAGGGAAGCGTCAGCCACCATACGGGGGCCAATTTCCAGACCGACAAGCTGGAAAGCATTATCATCCGTTTCACGAAGGAAGAGTTAAGTTACCTGTCCGGCCAGCCTTTGACGGATGGAGAAGCTTATTTCCAGGCAATTTCGCGGGACGAAGAAAAAAAGGACGACACCCTCCAGAAACTATTTGAGCAGGCCGTTTCCCAACTCATCGACTACTCATCCATCCAGATCGCGAAGGGAACAGTGGCAAGCCTCATCCCCTTTTCCCCGGAAAAACCGGCGACGCCCTCTAATGCCGAGTACTTCACCGAACAGATGAACTTTTCCCTCGCGAAGAACAAGATTTTCCGGATCGTGGAACGCAAGGATATGCAGAAAATCCTTGATGAACTCAAGCTCCAGGGAACGGGAATCGTAGACGACAGGAGCGCCACCGCCGCCGGAAAGCTCATGGGGGCAAGAATGATTATCACGGGGAAGGTGTATCTTTCCCAAAATAACTACGAAATTTTCCTGAAATTGCTCCGCGTGGAGACGGGAGAAGTCCTCGCCGTCAACAAACTCAAGATCGACCGGAAACTGGGATTGTAGAACAACGGAATAAACGGGGGTCAGACTTACTAATTGACATTTGAAACAAATGTCAATTAGTAAGTCTGACCCCCGTTGGTAAAATGTCAATTAGTAAGCTTGATCCCGTTATGATTACGAAGACGATGAGGCCGGCGACGTCTCGGGAATGGAGACGTCAAGACGGAGGCGCCGGGTTTCTCTCAGGGCCAGCGCTGCGGCGTTCTTGTTAACGAAGGATAAAGGTTCACAGGACCAGCCTTTTTTCAGGCGTCGCTCTTCACGGATGAGGCAAGCCAGAGCATAAGAACCGATGACGGGGCTTAACAACCGTGTCTTCCATCCGTAGGTCCGATACAGGTCCTGCAGCAGCTCATCTATTTTCCGTTTCATATCGTCATTTTTCCGGTACCACTTTTTCATGGCCCAGACAGCGCCGGCGTAGGCGGTCCGCAGGGGCGCCGTGTCCCACGCGTACCGATCCCGTACGCACGGATCCGGATGGTTCTGATAGCGTTCCCAGCCTTTCAGCATGGTACGGACGAGGCGATACAGGCTGGGACCGTTCACCTCGAAATCCTGCTGAAAAGCCTTGAGAAGGATGCCTTCTTCCCTGCCCTCCGTAATATGCTTATGACGATGGCTGAAGCGGTATTGTCCATGCCGGTCGGCAAGGGGCAACTCCTGCTCGGAGAGGATGTTTCCCTTCTCTGAATGTTCCTGGTAAAGAGGCGTGCCGGGATTGGGGGTGTAGAGCATAAACTGGTGAAAATCGGTATCATGGGCGATGGCGTAAGAAATTATCCTGTCCATGTCTTCCGGCCGGTGATCTTCGAGGCCGATGATGGAAGAACCCAGAACGCGGATACCATGATCTTGAAGGGTCTTCACGAGCTTGCGGGTATCGACGCCGCTGAGTTTCCGGTAGGTGCTATCCTCGCCTTCCAGGCCCATCCACACCCAGGTCACGCCGAGCCTGACGAGCTGGTCGATGGAATAGGACTCGATTACCCGGGCGGAGCTGAAAATATCCAGAGACCATGACTTCCCGTGCTCTTCCATCAGCTCCAGGAGGCGGAGGGCGCGGCGGCGGTGAACGAGAAAATTTTCGTCGAGGACAAAGAAGGAGCGAACCGAAAGTTTTTCTTCCATCTGGCACATGACGGAAAAGAGTTCGTCCCCCGTCTCGTAGAAGTTGACGAAATTTCCTTTGCCGCCAAAGAAGGCGGAAGTAGAACAGAAGTTACAACCCACAGGACACCCCACGGAAGGAATCAGGATGGCGGCGGTGTGCCCCTTTCTATGGGGAAGTTCAATGCCCATGATGCGGCCGGAAAAGCCGGAAAGGACCATGGGATGACTGATTTTGGCTTTTTCGTCCTGACCTAAAAACTGGCGGAACCAGCGGATGCCGTCTCCCCGGACGATGTAATCGGCGTCAATTACCCGGTGCAGGTCTTCCCGGGCCGCAATGTGACCGCCCACGACAATCGTAGCTTCCGGCCGGTAACGCCGGACGAGGTCGCACATCTCTTTTACCTTTCCGACATTGGTCAGAATGGCTCCGATCCCTACGATGTCATACTCGTGATTCTGAATCTCCCTGATGAAATCCTTTAGCGTCGGAAAGTCCAAAACCGTGCAGGGGGCTTCTATATTCGCCTGAATCATCAGGAGCCCGAAGGTACGGTGGAACATGCGCAGGGAAAAACCGCCCTGGAGA
>JALNVY010000247.1 GCA_023231165.1 Syntrophales bacterium
GATGCGAAATATGACATGAGGAGCAGGAGTATGCAGATGGATACGACTTTTGTCGACCGTCAAAACGCCTACCTGGTAGGCGGGATTTCCGTGGCCTTGAGTTTCTAATAAATAGAATACTCGCTTCCTCCCCCTCGAAAGGGGAGGAAACGAGTGAGAGATTGTTTTTTGGTGGAGTAAATTATTTTGCCAGTGTAAACTTTACGCCTTCCAGGGCGAGCTTGAAATTGATCCCCTGTGTTGTGGCAACGAGTTTAATTACAACGCCGTTTTGATTCTTCATCGTGATGCCGCCGGCGCCTCCCGCAACCGTAGCCTCTGCCGAGACGGAGGTGTAGGTCCCGTTAAAGTCTTTGAGATTTTTCAGTTTGAAGACATTGCCTTTTGCGTCCGCTCTGCTTATACCCACATCAACTACGGATAGCCCCTGAATTTTGAAGGGATAGTCTTTTCCCTGAAAGGTTAAGACGCCCTTTCCCCAGCTATAGCCGATGCCGACAGCAACCTGCCCCTGCGATAGTTTGACGGTCGCGTCCGGTTTATCCTGGCTGAACGCCGGGCCGGAGATCAAAAAACACATTACCAGAACCATAACACCTAACCTTACTGCATTCTTCATGAATAATACCTCCTTTTTATTTTGGGATTGTCTCCCGTTTGATCCATCGCTTGTCTAATATTGGTTTCCTTTAACGCCGGCGCAGTTTACGGTAAGATGCGTTTTGTGTCAACAGATATGTAACTTCTAGTATTGATGAATGGGACCGTCCCCATTTATTACATAAGCATATATCCCGGCGAGTACTATCCGATCAACTTGTTCTGGACGGCGTAGAGGGTGATTTCAGCGTTGTTTTTAAGCCGCATTTTGTCGATTATGTGGCTCCGGTAGGTGCTGATCGTCTTGACGCTCAGACAAAGCTGGTCAGCGATGTCGGTGACGGTCTTTCCGGAAGCGATCATCAGCATCACCTGGTATTCACGGTCGGACAGTTTTTCGTGGATGGGCTTGGAGGCGTCCTCACCCAGATAATCGGTAAGCTTTTCCGCGAGCGACGAACTGATATATTTGCCTCCCTGGGAGATCTTGCGAATGGCGGCGATGAGCTCATTAGGGGCGCTGGCTTTGGTCATGTAACCGGAAGCTCCCGCCCGGAGTGCCCGGATGGCGTATTGTTCTTCGGGGTAAATACTCAAAATCATCACGGGTAGCTTGGGTTTTTCCACCTTCAGGTCTTTGAGGACCTCCAGTCCGTTCCTCCCCGGCATGGAGATGTCGAGCAGGACGATATCGTAATCCTTTTTCCTGATCAGATTCAGGACCTCCTGGCCGTTCTCCGCTTCATCGGCCACATTCATGTCCTGGGTGTCGGAAATAACCTGTTTGAATCCAGCCCGGACGATGGGATGGTCATCGGCGATTAGAATCCTGATCTTCTTCATGATGCGTCTCCTTTCTTGAGCAGGGGAATCGCGACGCTGACCGTCGTTCCCTCCCCGGGTTTCCCTTGGATGGTCACTTTTCCTCCCCAGTATTCCGCTCGTTCCCTGATGCCCAGGAGTCCAAAAGAATTGGGTTTGGTCATCTGTTCCCGGGTAATGCCCTTGCCATTGTCTTTGACCGTAAGCTGGATCTTCCTGCCGGTGGCCTTCAGGGATGCGCTGACCCGGGAGGCCTCGGCGTGACGGGAGATATTAGTCAGGGTTTCCTGAAAGATCCGGAACAGGGACGTTGTCAGATCGGGATCGAGGACGATGTCTTCCGGGGCGAAACTGACCTGGCAGCGGATGCCCGTGCGTTTTTCAAATTCCTCCGCCTGCCAGCCGATGGCGGCTGTCAGTCCCAGATGGTCCAGCATCCCCGGCCTCAAGGCCATGTAGATCCGCTTGAGGGTCTCCATGGTCATGTCGATAAGGCTGGAGAGGGACTGGGTGCGCTCGATGAGCGAGGTAAGCTCCGGGGGGATCTTTTTCCCCAGGAGGATGATCTCCGTGTTGAGGGCGGTGAGGAGTTGGCCGAGTTCATCGTGGAGTTCCCGGGCGATGCGGGTCCGCTCCTTTTCCCGGACGGACTGGAGATGGGCCGTGAGATTCCGTAATTGTATCCGCGAGTTTTCCAGCTCCGTGGCGGCAAATTTGCGGTCCGTGATGTCCTCGTAGGTAATGACGATATTTTTTTCCCGCAGGCTGTCCCCGATTCGGGCGGCGGTTACCATGCAGTCGATGCTCCGCCCGTCCTTGCGGCGGCAGGGGAATTCGAGGGAGACGGTCCGTTTTTTCTCCAGGGCGCTGTAAAGGGCCTTGGCCATCTCTTCATAGTCCTTGTCGCTCCGGTAGAGGACTCGGGTGCTCATACCAATAAGGTCCCGGGCCTTCCATCTGAAGACGGTCTGGACGCCGTCGTTGGCAAAAATGATCCGCCGGTCCTGCAGACCGATGACGGCGTGGGGAATGGCCTCCAGGATCGAGGCCTCCAGAGCCTCCAGCTCCTCAAGTTTTTCCCGGGCTTGGTTCTGTTCGGTGATGTCCATCGAATTGCCGAGGACGGCCATCTCCCCCCGGAAGGTGATCATCGTGACCGTTTCCATGATCCAGCGGGTGTCGCCGTTTTTGGTGATGATCCGGAACTCGTGAGGGGCCTTCCGTTTCCCGGAGAGCATGTCCTTGGCATTTTTACGGACCGTCGCCCGATCTTCGGGATGGACGAGACTCATGGAATCCATGCCGACCAGTTCTTCTTCGCCGTAACCGGCGTAAGCGGCGGCATGATGGTTAACAAACTGGAAGGCCCCGCTCTGGACGACATAGACCCCCGCCTGGGAGCTGTTGGCCAGGGTCTTGTAAACCTCATCGGCCTGCTTACGATCCGTGATATCCTCGTAGGTGATGACGATCTGCTTATCCGTCAGGGTCTCGCCGATTCGGGAGGCGTTGATCATGCAGACGATGTCTTTGCCATCCTTGTGGCGGCAGGGGAAATCAAGGGAGACGGTCCGCTCCTTCTCCAGGGTGGTGTAGAGCTTTCCGGCGATCTCCTCGAAATCTCGCTCGGTACGATAGAGGCGCCGCGTTCTCTGTCCGATAATTTCCTCGGCCTTCCAGCCGAAGACGGTCTGGACGCCGTCGTTGGCAAAGATAATACGCCGGTTCTTCACGCCGATAACGGCGTGGGGGATGGCTTCGAGAATGGACGCCTCGAGGGCCTCGAGATCGGCAAGCTTGTTCCGGGCATTGATCTGTTCGGTGATATCCATGGAATTGCCGAGAACGGCCCGCTTGCCCTGATAGTGAATGGTGGTAACCGTTTCGGTGATCCAACGAATGCTCCCGTTCTTGGCGATAGTCCGGAAGACGTAAGGGGAGAAGCGGGTTCCCTTAAGCATGTCGATGGCGCAGGTTCTGACGATGTGCCGGTCTTCGGGATGGACGATAGACATGGAGGCCATGCCGAGGAGCTCTTCCCGGGTATAGCCCCAGTAATTGGAGGTGTGCTGATTGACAAACTTGAAGATGCCGTCCTGGACCACATAGATTCCCATGAGGGAACTGTTTTCGATGGTCCGGAATAGTCCTTCCTCAAAGAGACGGTCCGTTTCGAGTTTCTTGATCTCTTCGACGGTTCGGCGAATCTCCTGAACCTCCTTCAACACGAGGGTCAGGTCTTGCAATTTAGCGGTTTTCATTTTCCATTATTCCGGGTTTGACCAAAAAGCCA
>JALNVY010000248.1 GCA_023231165.1 Syntrophales bacterium
AAGGAATTCAAAGGCGAGGCAAATATGGCAGATACAAACACCCCCAAGACCATTAGGAATTCACAGCATCCCTGGAAATTCTTCCGGGCCGGCGGCTTCGATCAGGTCCGCCTGGAGTCCGGGCAGGACCTGACGGCTCTCCCTCAACTCGACCAAAAGCTCTGGATTGCCCTGAGCTGTCCCATTACGGGCCTCGAATTCGACCGGAAAACCCTGGAACTGATCGACAGCGACGGCGATGGGCGCATTCGCGTCCCCGAAGTCATCGCGGCGGTCACATGGGCAACCTCTATGCTAAGAAATCCCGATGACATACTCAAGGGAACAGCGGAATTGCCCCTAACCGCCATCGATGATGGCTCCCTCGAAGGAAGTAGGCTTCTCGCTTCGGCAAAACATATCCTGGCCAACCTGGGAAAGGAAGACGCTCCAGCCATTTCCCTTACAGATACAACGGATACGGCCAGAATATTCGCCCAGACAAGATTCAACGGCGATGGCGTTATCCCTCCCGATTCCTCCGACGATCCCGAAATACAGAAGATCATCGTCGATATCATGGAGTGCCTGGGCGAAAATCTCGATCGCAGCGAAAAACAGGGAGTTTCACAGGAAAAGGTCGATCGGTTCTTTGCAGATATCCAGGCATACTCAGTTTGGTGGCGAGAGGCGGAAACCCAAAGCACCGTTATCAAACCCCTCGGTGTAGCCACTGAATCTGCAGCAGCGGCCTTCAACGAGATCCAGCCCAAGGTGGAAGATTATTTTGCCCGCTGTCGCCTGGCCGCTTTTGATGTTCGCGCCTTGAGCGCTCTTAACCGCCAGGAAACAGAATACATTGCCATTGCCGAAAAGAGCCTCTCGTCAAGTGTGGACGAAGTATCCGGTTTCCCACTGGCCATGATCGCGGTCGGCAACAGACCACTTCCGCTCAAAGAGGGGATCAACCCAGCCTGGATAGTCCCCATGGAAAACTTCACAAGTACGGTTATTCAGCCCCTCCTGGGCAATCGGGACAGCCTCACGGAAGCGGAGTGGGAGCAGATTCGCTCCACCTTTGCCCCTTTCCATGCATGGCAATCGAGAAAAGAGGGAGCGTCCATTGAACAGATTGGGATAGACCGGGCTCGTGAAATCGTCGCCGCCAATGCGAAAGACGCCATCGACGAGTTGCTGGCCAAAGACATGGCTCTAGCGCCGGAATTCGACGCCATCGCCTGCGTTGACCGTCTGGTCCGTTACCATCGCGATCTCTTCACCCTTCTTAACAACTTCGTTTCTTTTTCCGATTTTTATACCCGGAAAGACAAGGCCCTGTTTCAGGCCGGAACGCTGTACCTGGACGGCCGCAGTTGCGATTTATGCGTCCGTGTCGAAGATATAGGCAAACACGCCTCCCTGGCCACCCTGAGCCGGACCTACCTTGCCTACTGCCGTTGCACGCGTAATGCCGGTGATGGCGTAACCGAGGAGATGAACATCGCCGCCGCCTTCACAGACGGCGACGCCGATTACCTGATGGTGGGACGCAACGGCGTCTTCTACGACCGCAAGGGGCAGGACTGGGACGCCACCATCGCCAGGGTCATCGAGCACCCCATCAGTATACGTCAGGCCTTCTGGAGTCCCTATAAACGGATCGCCAAGATGATCAACGAACAGATCGAGAAGATGGCGGCCTCCCGAGATAAAGCCAGCACCGACAAAGCGTCGGCAGGAATCGCCGGCGGGGCACAGAAGATTGAAGTGGGCATATCGACGGTCCCCGCCAAACCTCCCTTCGACGTCGCCAAATTCGCCGGTATCTTCGCCGCCATCGGTCTCGCCGTCGGCGCCATCGGGACCGCCATCGCAGCGGGGATCACCGGGTTTATGCAATTAGTCTGGTGGAAAATGCCCCTGGCCATTGCCGGCATCATAATGCTCATCTCCGGACCTTCCATGATCATCGCCTGGCTGAAGCTCAGGCAGCGGACACTCGGTCCCATCCTCGACGCCAACGGCTGGGCGGTTAATGCGCGAGCAAGAATAAACATAGCTTTCGGGCGTTCTTTAACAAAAGTCGCTTCTTTACCCCCAGGAGCAGAGCGTTCTCTCGAAGACCCATTCGCTGATAAAAAGAGCAAATGGCCGCAAATCCTCGTAGTGGTCATTGTTCTTTCCCTGCTGTTTTACTTTCTCAATGGAAAAGCCCTCGTCCTGAAATTGCTAGCTAATATTTTCGGGATTTAAGTCACGGGGATGGGATATGGTGAAAGTTGTTCAATCCTGGGATGACGGTCTCGTAACGGATATCCGGTTAATAGAAATATTCCGCCGTCATCAAGCCAAAGCTGCCTTTTGTCTGAATCCGGGGCTCCATCATGATTCCAGATCATTTGGGTGGAAACATGATGGTAGTGAAGTCTGGCGCTTAAGCATCCACGAGCTCTGTCATGTCTATGAAGGTTGCGAAATTTGCAGCCATTCCATGACTCATCCCTGCTTAACCGATATTCCGTATGACCAGCTTATATGGGAAATAAAAGTAAGCAAGCAGATCCTGGAAGATATTTTTCATAAACCAGTCCTTGGATTCTGTTACCCTTTTAACGCCTGCAACGAGTCAGTAAAAAACATGCTCCGCGCATCAGGTTATAAATGGGCAAGAGGTAATCAGCATTATGAAGAAGCCTTTCCCCCTGCCGACCCTTTTGAGTTTCATCCAAGCTGTCATTTTATGGATCATGACTTCTGGAACAAGTATGATCGGCTAAAACTCATGAATGGTGTTTTTTTCTTCTGGGGCCATAGTTATGAGCTTATCAGTGAGGGCATGTGGCATAATGTCGAGGAGAAGATAAAAGGGATTTCCCTGGATCCCGACGCCGAATGGTTTTTCCTGGACGAGCTGATTATATGAATGATAAGAAGATACTGATATACAAGGGGATTTCCTGTCAATGATGATGCGTTTTAATCTTTTGTGTAAAGTAGAGCGAAATGATAGTAAGGCAGGCGCCGATGATAAAGGGTAGCCGCCAGTTTATCAACCATAAGGTTCCTCCGATAAGCGGAATTACTACTGCGGAAATGTGGTTAATTGTGAAGCCGACGGCGGTGCTCTGTGATAAATCTCCGGGATCGGCCGTTTTCTGAAGATAGGTATTTAGCCCGATAGAAAAGTTGAAGAAGATACTGTCAAGCACATACAGGATGATTGCCACCCAAACGTTTTCGATAAATGCGTAGCCCAGAAATAAGACAAAGAGGCTGGCACTTTCGAGCGAAAGGACCACACGCTCGCCATATACGTTGATTGCTTTTGATATGTAGCTGTTGGTCAGGAACGTAAGGGCATAATTTAGGACATAAATACCGGCGATGGTACCGACACCCAGTTTATATTTTTCGACGAGAAGAAAGACGGCAAACACAATGAAAATCTGCCGGCGGGCTCCGCTCAGGAAGTTTAACGTATAGTAAAGCCAATACTTTCGGCGCAGGACGAGCTTATTCTGATGGTGGAGTCTTTGGTCATTAACCGGATTTTTCGTAAGCATATAGATGCCCGTGAATGAAACAAAGACACCCAGCAGCAGAAAGTTGATGCGATAGGGAAAAATGAAAGAAAGGGCCCAGATAATAGTTCCCACGGCAATATTTGCCAGCGCCCCATATCCCCGTAAACGGGCAAATATAATTGGAGCGTCGTTCTTA
>JALNVY010000249.1 GCA_023231165.1 Syntrophales bacterium
CGACTGTTAAGCCAACCCCCGATGCCGCCAGGAAAAGGCACAAGATAGTTGAAATAGCGATACAAAACCAATGGTTATTTTTTGTCCTGTATGATCCCATGATCGACCTCCTAAAATTTCTAAAATTACTCTTAAAATATATCTTAGTATCATTGTTTCTGTCAACGGATATAAAAACTCGCCTTTGCATATCCTTTTTATTATGTTAGGTTCCGCCGTCAAAGGAGAATAGCATAAATGAGAAAAACGGGGAGTCTGAGAAAAGATCCTTTAACTAGAACTCCTGTCCCAAAAAAAATTGGTCTCGCCTTGGGCAGTGGTTCTGCCCGAGGCTGGTCGCATATAGGCGTCATCCGGGGCCTGCAGGAGGCAGGCATTCACATTGATCTGGTCTGTGGAACGTCCATGGGGGCCATGGTGGCCGGGGCCTTTGCCGCAGGTTTTATTGATGTGATGGACGAATGGGTTCGTGGTTTGACCTGGGCCGATATTCTCGGTTTCATGGATGTCAGGCTTCCACGTTCGGGTCTCATTGAAGGGGATAAACTGACCAGGTATTTTCGGGAAAAGATTTCCGATTCCAATATCGAAGACCTTCCCATGCCCTTTGCCGCGGTGACGACGAATCTCAAATCCGGTCGGGAGGTCTGGATCAGGGAGGGCTCTCTGATGGATGCCATTCGGGCAAGCATGTCCATGCCCGGGATCTTGACCCCGTTTTATCGCCAGGGAGGATGGTTTGTCGATGGCGGGCTCATCAACCCCGTACCTGTATCCCTTTGCCGGAATATGGGCGCTGATATTGTCCTAGCCGTCGATCTCAATAACGATATTATGGGCCGAAGCTTCAACCGTTCCGAGAGCCAGGAGGTAACGCTGCATCGGGGAGAGAATGGCCAGTATCTTCCTAAGCGGCTCGCCTCGTTTTTCAACGGCAAGCTCAAGTCAGGACAATTGTCGATCTTCAAACGGTTTGCCCAGAACCAGCCCAGCAAGGGGCCGACGCTCTTTGAGGTCATTGCCACATCCGTCTATATAATGCAGGATCAGATCACGAAGCACCGCCTGGCTACGGATCCTCCGGATGTCCTGATTCTGCCCCGCCTCGCCCATATCGGCCTCCTTGAGTTCAACCGCGCCGAAGAAGCAATTGGGGCAGGACGGAAAGCCGTCGATTTGATTTTGCCCATCCTGCACGATGCCATAGGATCACGATGAACAAGAAACTGGGTATAGCCTTTTCCATGCTGTTCCTGACGGTTATGATCGGCGCCACGGGATATCATTTTCTGGAGGGATTCGATTTTTTCAAGGCCCTTTATCTTACCGTCGTGACTATCTCAACAGTGGGTTATGGCGATGTCTATGCCCGTAGCACCGGTGGTATGGTGTTTACAATATTCTTAATCATTGCCGGGGTGGGGACGATGTTTTATACCGTGGGTCTTGTTGCGGAAACCATTGTCGAAGGGCGCCTGCGGGCCATCATGGGAAAAGGAAAGCTGAAGAGGATTATCAAGAGAATGAAAAATCACTATATCATCTGCGGTTGCGGAAGAATCGGATTCCTGATTTGCCGGGAGCTGGCAGCGGAAAAGGTCCCCTTTGTGGTTATCGAAAAAAATCCCGAGGTAATCCAGAAAATCGAGGACGAAGGATTCATTTGCTATCATGGCGACTCTACGAGCGACAAGTCCCTCATCGAATCCGGCATCAAACAGGCCAAGGGAATTGTCTGTGTCCTGCCTACGGATGCAGAGAATCTCTATGTGATTTTGACAGCCAAGGAACTGAATCCCGACGTGTTCGTCCTTTCGCGTTCCGAGGAAGAACAATCGGAACACCGCTTGCTGAGAGCGGGGGCGGACCGGGTCATATCGCCCTACACCCTTGGAGGCATGCGGATGGCCATGGCCATCCTGAGGCCGGCGATGCTTGACTTCATCGAAATTACGACCAGACGGCAGAGCCTGGAGCTAAGGATGGCGGAAGTAGCTGTCTGCGACGGTTCGGTGGTGGCCGGCAAGACCCTGGAAGAATCGGAAATCAGGCAGAACTACGGCCTGATCATTGTCGCGGTGAAGAAAGATTCCGGTAAAATGGTCTTCAATCCTGCTGCCTCTTATTCCATAGAAAGCGGCGATAAACTCATAGCTCTCGGCGAAGACGACAATGTTATGCGGTTTACCAAAGTCTGTGTCGGTTAGGGCCTGTTATTTTTTGACAGGCCCTAAGGAGGCGCTGTGATTTCTTTCCCGGACAGGGTAAAGAAACTGACGGCTCGAATTAAGGCCGCGAAAGGAGAAATATCTCCGGATCTGATCCTGAAAAACGGCCTGGTTGCCGATCTTTTCTCCGGTGAACTCATCAGGACGGATGTGGCCATCTTCGACGGGATAATCGTCGGTTTGGGGGAGTACGACGGGCCTCATCTCGTAGATGCTTCAAAATATCATGTCGCTCCCGGATTCATGGATGGTCATTTCCATATCGAAAGCTCCATGCTTTCACCCCGGGAATTAGCCAAGGCGGTTCTCCCGCACGGGACAACGGCAATTGTCGCCGATCCTCATGAAATCACTAATGTACTGGGGATGAGAGGGCTTTGGTATATTCTTGAGGAAACCGAGGGGCTCCCCCTTGATTTCTATCTGATGGTCCCCTCCTGCGTACCCGCCACCCATCTGGAAACGTCAGGGGCTTCTCTGGAGACGGATGACCTGGAGGGTTTCAAACAGGAGAGACGTGTCCTGGGCCTGGCGGAAATGATGAACTTTCCCGGGGTAACCTGCTGTGATCCCGGAGTTCTGGATAAGATCGCCGCCTACGGTGACCGCATCAAAGACGGCCACGCTCCCCTGTTGTCGGGGAAAGCTCTTAACGCCTATATCAGTGCCGGTATCCGTTCCGACCACGAATGCACCCGGTTGTCAGAGGCAAGAGAAAAGCTTCGTAACGGCATGCAGATCATGATCCGTGAAGGGACTCAAGCCAAGAATCTTTCCGCCCTCCTTCCCCTGGTCAATGCCATGACGCTGCGGCAATGCAGCCTGGTTACGGACGATCTCCATCCCCACGACATTATGCGCCAGGGCCATCTGGATGGGGTCATGAGTCTGGCCATTGCTCAGGGACTGGATCCGCTCTGGGCCATTGCCATGGTCACCATCAATACGGCCCGGTATTTCGGCCTCTGGGAATACGGCGCCGTGGCCCCCGGCTATCGTGCCGATCTGGTCCTCCTGTCTTCTCTCAACCCGGTGCGGGTAGAGGCTGTTTTCAAAAACGGCCGGCAGGTCGTCGATCATGGTATGATGATCGCGAATATCCCCGCGAGCGTCGTGCCTTCCAATGTCACATCCATGCATGTGAAGCCTTATGACGTGAATGCCTTCGTGATCCCGGCACCGGGAAAGCGGGTACGCGTCATCGATCTTATCCCGGATCAGATTCTGACGGGGACTGCCATTCTTGAGGCATCCGTCCGGGATGGCCAGGTTATACAGGACACAAATCGGGATGTATTAAAAATCGCCGTGATCGAGCGCCACCGAGGGACAGGCAACATCGCCATTGGCCTTGTCCGGGGCTTCCGGCTTAAGAAGGGGGCCCTGGCAACTTCGGTAGCCCATGACTCCCACAACATCATCTGTGTAGGGTGTTCAGATGGAGACATGTATGCGGCGGCCAGGGAAGTA
>JALNVY010000250.1 GCA_023231165.1 Syntrophales bacterium
CCAGTAGATGGCGAGGAGTTTAGCGAGGTGCTCCTCAGGATTAGCCAGGGGAGGATACCGGCATGTCATGTCTTCTCCCATATAGGTGCTTTGGCGGAGGCCTTCGGAATCCGGGGCCAGGTGGAGGAAGAGGTGGGTGATCCATATCTGCAAGCGGTCATTGGCCTTGACCTTGGCGGGACGGAAATGGATGACACCGTGTTCGTAGCGATGTTCGATCCTTCCGGTCAGGCGGTAGGGACCGATGCTGCCGTCGATAATCAGGTCGGCCAGACGACGTCCGGATGACAGGGGGGCAAGACGGGCGAGGAAGGCGGTTGCGGAACGATGCTGGTCTTCATAGCTGCAAATACCGGGATTGCCGTGGGGAAGCCGCCCGGCGGCGAGGAGCGTTTCCTGCCGGTTCGGGATGTCCCGGCCGGAGAGTCCCTGGTCGATCAGTTCCCGGCGGAGCTGGTACTGTTCAAGGTTGTCGAGGGTGAAACGTTCCTTATCCTCCAGGATGACCTCATCATCTTCCAGGCGAATGCCGAGGCGCTCCTGGAGAAGATATCGGGCGGGATTAACAAAAAAACGGCAGAGGGCGGACAGGCTTACCGTCTTCCATTCCTCCCCTGCCTCGGGAAGGCCGGCGGCGATCAGGGCCAGGGGATCTTCCCTCTTCCCGGCGGCGCGGCGGGCGGCGGCTGCATTCTCACGGGAATAACTGAAGAGATGCGGATTATCCCCAAAGTAGGCGGGACTGAAGGCCTGGAGGGGATGTTTCACCACCAGCCTGGCGCGAATATCCCCCTGGGAGAATGCAAATCCTTCCTCGATGCTGTCTAAAAGTTCGCTTACCAGCACCGACGGGGGACGAGAGCTGTTATCCCGGATATCCTGCCCCACGAAACTGATATGGAGCTTGTCCCGGGCCGAAAGGATCGCTTCGAGAAAAAGATAGCGATCATCATTCCGGAGGGAGCGGTCGCCCGTGCGGGGCTGTTTCGTCATCAGATCGAAGCCGGGTGTGAAAGACCGGCGTGGATAGGAATCATCCCCCATTCCGAGGAGGCAGATGATCCGGAAGGGGATGCTGCGCATGGGCAGCATGGCACAGAAAGTGACGCCGCCGGTCAGAAAGCCGGTACCGAAACCCTGACCGGCGATATTGTCTTTGAGCCACGCCCGGACGGTCTCCAGGGGAATCCGTTCCGGGAATCCCGAGAGCTCCTGAAGATCTGCCAGTTTGTGAAGGCTGCGGCGAAGGGCCTGAAGGTCGCGGAGTCGTTCTTCCGTCGCGGCAAAGAAGTTGTCTGAAAAATCAAAGAGATATTTAGCCCAGTCGCTGAGTGTTCTTAGTTCGCTCAGGGCGGAAACGGAACGAAAGAGGGTATCCGTGAAGTTCAGAAAGCGACCCAGGATGTCCGTAGCGCTTCCCTCTATCTGGTTATAGGGCAGGATGCCCTGAAAAAGGCGGCCTCCCAGCGGGGCGGTCAGGGCATAACCAAGGAGGAGGCGCTCCAGTCCCGCCCGCCAGGTGTTCCAGGGGAGGGGAGGTAAGCCCATGTCACCCCGGCTTTCAGCGTCGGTTCCCCAGCGGATCCCCGTGTCCTGAAGCCAGTGATGAATCTCGTGCAGGTCGGCCTCGGAAAGGGAGAATCTTTCCCTGACTGCCGGTGTTGTGAGAATATCGAAGACTTCGGAGGCCGCGAAGCGGCTGCCGTGGAGGGCGAGGAGCCGGAAAAAAGTTTCGATCAGGGGGCTCTCCTGAGGGATGCTGCGATCGGCGATGCTGAAGGGAAGCCAGCGGGGATCGTCGGGGGGAAGAGAGAATACTGCCTGAATGAAGGGGGCGTATAACCCTATGTCCGGCGTCATCACCAGGATGTCTCCCGGTTTCAGGCCGGGGTCGGCGGCAAAGAAGGAAAGGAGACGGTCATGAAGGATCTCAACCTCCCGCATGGGACTGTGGCAGGAATGGATCATGAGGGAAGTGTCGGCATCTGGGAGCATCTTTTTTCCTTCCCCGCCCCGCTCCCGGAGATTTAGGATGTCCGATTGAATGGTCCGCAGCAGATTCTCTTCGCCCGGCTCTTCAAAAAGGGCGTTTTCACTTAAGGGATAATCATTCAGGAGCTGAAAAAAATCCCTGCCCAATGTCCCCAGGGAGGCCAGCAGGCTGTGGCCCTGTTCCAGGTGGAGATCCTCCGCCTCGGAGAGGCCGTAGGACTTCGTTTTTTCGGCGATTCGCGTCATTTCCCGATCCGACACAATATCGTGCCAGTATTCCCGGGAGGGATTCATGAGGAAGAGATTGACGTCCATGAAGTTGGCGATGGCGGCCAATATTTTCAGGTGAAAAGGGGGCAGGGCGGAGACGCCGAAGACGGAAACACGCCGGGGCATATCCGGCCAGGCCGGCGTTTGCTCCCGAAGGCCCTGAAAGAAGGCCTCCTGGAGAGCCGCTAAATGGGGAGATTCCATGCTTTGTGCCAGATCACGCCAGAGCAGGGCCTGCCAATGGTCCTCCTCGCCCCTTTCCCATTTCCGGATCATCTCCGGCCGGAAGAGGAGATACTGATTGAAAACGCCGGCAATGCGGGCGGAGAGCTGGTAGCAGCGGAGATTCATGCCGCCGCTTCCGAGATAGTATCTGAGGCTTTGAAAGGCTTTCCTGTCCATGCTCCGGGGGAGGAGGTGCATGATCTTCCAGGTGAGAACGACAGGGTCGTAGGGGGATGTCTCCGGCAGGTTACCCAGGGTATGGCGGAAGACGTCATAGACAAAATGGATAGGGAAGGGGAAACGGATATTGGCGCAGATCCCGCGGCGGCGGGCCAGTTCCAGGGACAGCCAGCGTTCCATCCCCCTGCTCTGGACGATAACGATTTCCGCCTCCAATGGGTCTCGCAGCGGTTCATCCCGCAGCAATTCGGCGAGGCTGGCGCTTAGCGCCTCCATGCGGTTACTGGTATAAAGTTTCAATCTGGCCATGATGCAAATAACCTATCATGATGGGAAAAGGGAAATCAACTGCGAAGCGACGATCGGAGTCTTTTTCAAATTGCCTCAATTTTCCTCATCAATTTTCAGTATGGGTGATTCCAATATCTCATTGACATACAAGACAGTTTTTCTTATACCTCCACATCACAATACAATTTCTTATCATTCTTATCAAGAAACCTTGCTGGAAAGGAAGGTTTTCATGGGTAATTTTTATCTGGCAATCGGAGCAGCGCTCATACTATTTTTACCGGCGGCCATCAATGCCCAACCTGTTGTGGTTGACCCAAAGCTGCTGCAACAGCTTCAGGAGACCATCCAGCAACAGCGGGAGCAACTCCGCAAGCAGGCCCAGCAGCTTCAAGCACAGTCGGAGATGCTTAAATCACTGCAAAAGCAGGTTAACAACATAAAACAGCCCCCTGCCCCTCAGCAGACCGTTGCCGCTGCCGCCCCGCAAACCACACCACCGGCAACCATCACCTCCGGTAACGACCGGATCAAGCTTTCCATCTCCGGCCAGGTAGACCGGGCGGTCAGCATCACCAACGATGGCTACAGCACGAATGTTTACCCTGTTGACAATGACGCCAGCAACAGCCGGGTCCGCCTTATCGGCTCGGCAAAAATGTCCGACGACCTGACGCTGGGCACCCGGATCGAGGTTGCTGTGGCGCCTGATGAATCCTCCGTCGTTTCC
>JALNVY010000251.1 GCA_023231165.1 Syntrophales bacterium
CATGATGTCCGGGACGTCACCGTGGAATCCCTCCGCGAACAGATTGCGATGGTTACGCAACAGACCATTCTCTTTAATGACACGGTAAAAAATAACATTGCCTACGGGGATATCCAAAGAAGCGAGCAAGAAATCATCCAGGCCGCTCAGGCCGCATACGCCCACGACTTCATCATGCAGCTTCCCTTGGGATATGATACCGTTATCGGGGAACAGGGGACGAAACTTTCCGGCGGCGAGAGGCAGCGGATTTCCATCGCCCGGGCCATCCTCAAGGACGCCCCGATTCTCATCCTGGATGAGGCCACCTCCTCCCTCGACACCGAAGCGGAAATCGAAGTACAAAAGGCCCTGGATAACCTCATGGCCGGCCGGACTACCCTGATGATCGCCCATCGCCTCTCGACAATCAGAAACGCCGACCGGATCATTGTCCTGGTTAACGGCAAGATCGTCGAGGAGGGAACCCACGAATACCTTCTCGACAGAAAGGGCGAGTATTTCAAGCTCTACCAGATGCAATTCAGCGAGGATGATGACGCATCTTCCTCATAAACCTTGTCTGATCAGCAATGAAAAATCTACATACTAAACTTGGATCATACTGGTATCCGGAAGGACCGCTGGCACCGATCCATCCTTTTCTGATCACTATGATGCCCTTTTCCTTTGCCTATGGGGCAATCGTGGCATTAAGAAATCAATTGTATGATCGGAGCATTCTTAAACAGGTTAAACTCTCCTGTCCGGTGATTAGTATCGGGAACATTACCGCCGGAGGCACTGGGAAAACGCCCATGACGGTCCTCACTGCCAACGGATTGAAAGCGCATGGCTTCCGCCCCGCCGTCCTGAGCAGGGGCTATGGAGGCCGCCTGACAACCAGCGGCAATGTCGTCTCCGATGGAGCAAGCATCCTCCTGAGTCCCGAGGAGGCAGGCGATGAACCGGTTTTGATCGCTACGGCTGCCCCTGGCATTCCAGTGGTTACCGGTCCCGATCGCTGCATTTCGGGCAAATTAGCCATCGAAAAATTCGGCGCCGATGTCCTTGTTCTCGATGACGCCTTGCAGCACCGGCGGCTCTTTCGGGATGTCAATATTGTGCTGCTGGACGAGGATAGACCTTTCGGCAACGGGCGGCTGCTGCCCGCGGGACCCCTCCGTGAATCGCCGGCCGCCCTCAACCGTGCTGACGTTATCGTGGAAACGGGAATTTCGAAGGGAGAGAACGGGCGAAAGAAACCAGACGTGCCTGATAGCATACCTGTTTTTCGAGCACACTATCAACCGCTTGAAATCATTCGTGGAAATGATAATAAGATTCTTCCTCCCGACCTGCTTCAGGGCAAGAAGCTCTTTGCCTTTACCGGTATCGCCGCGCCCGATAAATTCCACACCACCCTGGAGGAACTGGGGGCAAAGATCATAAAATTCCTTGCCTTTCCCGATCATTATTTCTACAAGCAAGGCGACGTGCAGGCGATCGCCGGGGATGCAAAAACCCTGAATGCGGAAATGCTGATAACAACAGAGAAGGACGGGGTGAAACTTTTGAAATTTCAGGATTTTTATCAGAAAATATTCATCCTGAGAGTTGGACTCCGGATGGATCCTGATGAAAAAACATTTCTTAGTACCCTGATAAATCTATTGAAAAGATGAAAAAAGAGAAATCCACAAGCATCATTATATATTTGTTCAAATGCGTCCCTTTATCCTGGCGAAGGCTTTTCTTCCGGGGCCTGTTACGGCTTTTTTACCATCTATCCGCAAAGCAGCGCCTGATTACCCTCCACAACCTCCACCGGGCCTATCCGGAAAAGGACATGGAAGAGCTAATCCGGATCGCCAAAGGTGTTTATCGCCATCTGGGCCTCGTCGCGGCGGATTTCTTCGAAATCCCCTATATTACCAGGGATAATGTTCATGAATGGGTGGAATTCGAGGGTATGGAACATATTGACGAAACCTTTACAAAGGGAAAGGGATTACTCTCGATCGTCGCCCACTTCGGCAACTGGGAGATGATGACGGTGGCGTTCCCTATGGTCAGAAAACCTATGAATATCGTTTACCGTCCCTTGGATAGCCCCGTGCTCGAAAACCTCACCGCCTGGGTGCGGACGCTAAACGGCAATACGGTCATTCCCAAGGGCGGCTCCGGCAAGACAATAACCCGGCTTTTAGGGGAAAACAAGGCCCTCGGTATTCTAAGTGATCAGAATGTTTCGGCGCGGGAAGGTGTTTTTGTAGACTTTTTCGGGAGACCGGCCTGCACCGCCGTGGGGCTGGCCGTCCTGGCCATGCGTACCGGGGCGCCGGTGATTCCGGCCTTCATGCCCCGGATGCCCGACGGGAGATACCGTTTCATCATCCAGGAAGCAGTCCCGATCGATGACACGGGTGATTACGAAAAAGACCTCTTCACCAATACCCAGCGCTTCACGAAAGTCGTCGAGGCCATGGTGAGACGCTATCCCGATCAGTGGTTCTGGCTCCACCAGCGCTGGAAGACTAAATTGTGCCAAAAAGAGTAAAAATATTGGAAACGCTGATTGTCCGGGCCAACAAACGCCTTCCTCGCGAAGGTATTAGGGAGATCCTTATTCGGGGGACAAACTGGATCGGCGACGCCGTCATGACCCTGCCTGCTGTCGCCGCCATCCGCAGAACCTGGCCACAGGCGCAGATCTCCATCCTTGCCAAACCCTGGGTGGCTGATATATATAGGGAGTCGAAAGATGTTGACCGGATTCTGAACTTCGAAGATCCGGGCCGCCATCAAGGTCCTTTCGGTAAAATCCGCCTCGCAGGCGAACTTCGGCAATTTCATTTCGACATGGCAATCCTTCTCCAAAACGCCATTGAAGCCGCCATCATTGCCCGTTTGGCTGGGATTCCTGTCCGTGCAGGTTATAACTCCGACGCCCGGGGATGGCTGCTGACCCATTCTGTCCACCGCACCCCGGCCATCCGAAAGATCCATCAGATCGATTATTACCTGGAAATGGTCAAGGCCCTCGGCTGCAATTCCGCCGGACGGAACCTCCACCTGGACCTGCGGCCGGACACCTGTTCTTTAGCAGATGCATGGTTAACAGCACCGGAAAGCAAACATCAACTGATCATCGGCATAGCCCCGGGCGCCGCCTATGGCCCCGCCAAAAGATGGCCGGTGGATCGTTTCGCCGCTGTTGCGGCAGAAATTATCAGTGAATATCCGGCAACTATCATCCTCTTCGGCAGCAAGCAGGACGAGGATGTCACAGACGCCATCGCAACGACCATTCAAGGCCACTGCCTGAATCTTGCCGGAAAAACCTCCGTACGGGAAGTCATGGCCCTCATCGACCGCTGCCATGCCTTCATTACCAATGATTCTGGGCTGATGCACGTTGCCGGCGCCTTGAATGTACCAACCATCGCCATTTTTGGCTCGACGAACCCTGTCACTACTTCTCCGCCCGGGGAAAGGAATATTATCATCCGGAAACCCGTGGATTGCAGTCCCTGCCTGAAGACCGTCTGCCCGACTGATTTCCGGTGCATGAACCTCATCGGCATCGAAGAGGTCCTCGCCGCTGTTCGTCAAGCAATTAAAACTTAGGAATTTAACAATGACAAAGTCCGCGGCGGTTTTTCTTGACAGGGATGGAACTATCAATGAAGA
>JALNVY010000252.1 GCA_023231165.1 Syntrophales bacterium
CCAACGCCGTGGCCCCACCCTGCCCCTTGCAGACAGAAACGAACAACCTTCCCCTGACCATCCCTTTCGGTCCGGACAATAAAGGCACTGCTGTAGAGATGACTGGGAGACAACCAACGGCGGATTTCCAGTTCCTTGCCCACAATGACGGTGCGTTTCGATCCTTCGATCTCCAGGCGGATGATCCGTCCCGAAGGCCCCCTTTCCAGGGAGACAAGGGCATAGAGTTCCCCAAAGTCGATACCGGATTTCCTTAAAAGTATTGTCTCCAGCTCTTCCCGGGAGTAGGAAACCTCCCAGCGGAAAAAGTCCGTCGTCTCCTGATCGAAGGAAGGCAAGACCTGGCGAAGGGCATGACAGTCATTGGTGTTACAATAGGCAGACGGAGAGGAGTTTATCCATTTCTCCGCCTCTTCCTCCGATGTCGTAGGAGGGAAGTTTTCGGGACCGTCAGAAATAGACGTCAGATAGGGGACCGCAACATTCTCCCAGACGTTCGCGAAATCTTCCGTCCGTCCGCCGCATGCCTTGTGATAACGGGCGTCGCAGATACCGTTATTGTGGACAAGAAAGAGACCCCGAGTAAGGTCGATGGCCTGACAAACCTGATCCGTGATGATCTTTGTCACCCCCTGGTAACGCTGGCAATGGTCATCGGCGCAGACATCAAACCGGGCATGCTCCTCCCGGCCATACCAGCGGATGATCTCGCCGCCCGGCAAGGTTATGGGGTCGTTCCTGTCTATAATCTCTTTCTTCTCCAGCATGGCCATCAGCCAACTCCTGGATGTGACGGCGTGGGCTTTAAGAAACTCCAGCGGTGCGGCGGCGGACATTTCCGAAGAAATGACGCTCCCCAGATAGTCTTCGAGGGCGAGTTCATTGACCGCCGTCAAGGTATCATCCTCGGCCGCAAGCACCGTCAGGACACCCTGAAAGGTCTGGACTTCCTGACGCTCCCAGTGAAAGTTAACACCGATGGTGACATTGTAAAGGGAAAATGTGGCGGCTCCCCGGGGCAGGCAGCGGAACTCCCGCTCCGGCAGAGTCCGGACACCAGCAACGGTAGCGAGGATGATCCTGCCGCCGGTGACGAAAAAGCGGAAATTGCCGCTCATCTCTTCCCCGGAAGAGCTGAGAAATATCCCCTGAAAGCATCCCCGGAGTTCCCGGCAGTCCGCCATAATACCCACCCGAATCGTCGGCTCCCGATCCCGCATTTTTTACTATCCTTTCTGATAAAAAAGTGTATATTGTCCCCACTATGAATAATATTTATCCTCGGGCACGGCAGCTACGGCTTTAATTAATATGCTCCCAGAATAGACGCTGCGGGAGTATAGGAAATGCAGCATTGTATGTCAATGGATTCATGACTTTGAGGTAAATAGTGAACCCATCCCCAGTTCCGTTGCAGCAAAACATGGCCTTGTTTCAGATCATTGTGGACAACATGCTCGACGCCGCCCTGATCCTGGACTGGGACGGAACCATGCTGTACGTGAACCGGGCCGCCCTCAAGCTTGTGGGTGCTTCATCCCTCTCGGAAACCCTCGGAAATAACGCCGCCCAGTTTATTCATCCTGATTCGCTGCTCACGGTGGCCACTGATCTGGAACGCGTCCGCGTTGGCCAGGACGGTTTCTTTTCCGAATACAGGTTAATCACCCGGCAAGGGCAGGAAAAATGGGTGGAGGGTCTTGGCACGAAAATCATCATCGCGGGACGGGAATTGAATCTCGTAATCCTCCGTGACATTGTTGCGAGAAAACTCCTGGCGGAAGAACTGCAACAGGCATCGGAAGAGCTGGAAAACCGGGTGCGGGAAAGGACTTCCCTGCTGACGGAGGCCAATCAAAGACTCCAGGACGAAATTACTGAACGGGGGCGGACCACCGAAGCCCTCCGGAAGACTGAAGAGAAATACCACACCTTTCTTGACACCCTCCGGGACATGGTCTTCATTACCGATCGGAAAGGCCATTTTACCTACGTCAACCAGATGTTTGAAACCATCCTGGGGTGGCCATCGGGAAATCTCGTAGGACGAGTTTTCTCGGAGATTGTGGCGGCCGAGTTCCATGATGAAACCATCGACCGCTATCGTCGGGGCATGAACGGCGATGCGATCCCCATCTATGAGCTAGACTTTTTACGACCCGACGGCCGGAGACTTCCCGTGGAGCTAAACGTGACCACCCTGCACAATCCCGACGGAAACGCTGTCGGCCGGATTGGCGTCGCCCGCGACATCTCGGGACGGCGGCAGGCAGAGACGCTCTACCGGACCCTGGCCAACACCTCCCGGGCCGGTGTTTACATTGTCCAGAAAGGGAAATTCCGTTTTATCAATCATAATGCCGCCCGCTACGCCGGATACACGGAAGAGGAGCTGATCGGCATGAACGCGCTGGGCATTGTTCTTTCCCAGGATCGGCCTTCCTTCATCGAAAATTCCCGGAAAATGCTTGCGGGAGAGATGAATATGCCCTATGAATTCAGGATATGTACGAAAGACGGGCAGATCCGCTGGATCATGGAAACGGTAACCTCAATCGTTTATGAGGGGGAAAAGGCCGTCCTGGGAAATTCCATGGATATCACGGAACTGCGGCAAGCGAGAATGAAACTGGAGCAGAGCGAACAACGCCTGGCGCAGATCATCGAAGGAACGACGGTGCCGACTTTCGTTATCGACGGCGATCATCGGATCACCCACTGGAACCGGGCCTGTGAAAACCTGACCGGCATTTACGGGCAAGAGATCATTGGCACTAAGAGTCAATGGACAGCCTTCTACGCGCAAGCCCGATTGACCCTCGCCGATCTTGTCGTAAACCAGGCCGGGGAGGAGATGCTGACCGCTCATTACGAGGGGAAACAGCGGCATTCGGAGCTTATTGACGGGGCCTACGAAGTGGAAACCTTTTTCCCCGACCTGCCGCCCAAAGGCAAATGGCTTTATATCACGACCTCCCCGCTCCGGGATGTCGAGGGACGGATAACCGGCGCCATCGAGACGCTTCAGGATATGACGGAACGGAAGGAGATGGAGGAGGAAGTTCGTCTGATGGCGGTAACGGATCATTTGACCGGCCTTTATAACCGGCGGGGATTCGTCACCCTGGCGGAGCAGCAGTTGAAGCTGTCCGCACGGTCGCGCAAATCCATGATCCTCTATTCCGCCGATATGGACGGCATGAAACAGATTAACGATACCTGGGGACACGACGAGGGGGATCGCGCCCTGATCAACGCGGCTTCCATTCTCAGAGATGCGTTTCGCGCTTCCGACATTTTGGCCCGCATCGGCGGCGACGAGTTTGCCGTCTTTTCCATCGATGCGATGGATGTCGTTCCCCAATCCCTCGTCAAACGTATTGAGATTAAACTTCATAAGTTCAACAGCCGTAAAAAGCATCCTTACTGTCTTTCCATGAGCATCGGCGTAGTTTTCTATGATCCGGAACACCCTTGCAGTCTGGACGACCTCATGTGCCGGGCCGACGATGAAATGTATGCCTGCAAGAATCAGAAACGATGCAGGCAGGAAGAGACACTGTTTAAATGATATCGGTGAAGATAGCTTGATAGGAGTATGTCGTGAGCACAATACACAAAACCGGCTGCGTCCTCTGCGCCCAGAACTGC
>JALNVY010000253.1 GCA_023231165.1 Syntrophales bacterium
AAAAAAGCAAAAGCTGCAGGAAGAAATACCCTCACCGAAGCGGAATCCAAGGAAATATTGAAGGAGTATGGCGTCCCCGTCGTGGAGGAAGCAGTAGTCTTATCCGTGGAGGAAGCAGTGGCCGCGGCGGAAAGGGTTGGCTACCCAGCTGTTCTCAAGGGGCTAGGTTCGCGTCTGACCCATAAGACGGAAAGAGGTCTGGTTTGCCTCAATCTGCAAGAGCATAAACAAGTGCGTGAAGCTGCCGGGCAAATTTTGAAGGGCGCTGGACAGGATCTCGAAGGATTTCTCGTCCAGCCCATGGTTAACGGGAGAAGAGAATTTGTCGCGGGTTTGTTCTGTGATCCCCTGTTTGGTCCCGTCGTCATGTTCGGATTAGGGGGAATATTTACCGAGGCCCTTGGTGATGCCGTGTTCCGGGTAGCGCCGATAGGCGACGTGCAAGCGGGGATGATGCTTGATGAATTGCGGACCCGATCGTTGTTGGGACCTTTCCGTGGGGAGGCGGCGGCCCGGCGGGAGCAGCTCATCCAAACGATCACCGGTCTGTCCCGCCTGGGTACCGAACAGCCCGAGATTACCGAGGTGGATATCAATCCACTCCTGATCAGGCCCGATGGGTCAGTATGCGCCGTTGACGCCCTGATTGTTTTGGGCAAACGGCCGACGGCGGCAGGGGTAGAAAGACCGCCCGTAAAGACAGATGATATTGCCCGTATATTTCACCCTCATTCCATTGCCTTCATCGGGGCTTCCGGTCAACTAGGCAAATGGGGTCATCTGCTCCTGACCGATCTGGTGACGGGGGGATATGAAGGAGAGATTTATCTGGTCAATGCCAAAGGTCAGGATATAGCAGGGCGCAAAGTCTATCCATCTATCGCCGATATTCCGGGAAAAGTGGACCTGGGCGTCGTCACCCTGCCCGCGGCCCAGGTCCTGGGGATAATACCCAAGTTCAAAACCAAGGGAATCAAATATATGCTCCTTATTTCCTCGGGATTTAGTGAAATGGGTGATGAAGGGCGGGAAATGGAAGGGGAACTGGTCAAAGCAGCAGCTGCGGCAGGGATTGTCATTCTTGGGCCGAACACCATGGGTATCATTAATCCCCACCGAAAATTCTACTGTACCGGAACCCCCGTCTGGCCCAAGGCCGGCTCGATCGGGCTGGTGGCCCAATCTGGAAATCTGGGAACACAACTCCTGGCCTTTGCCGAGCGGGAAGGAATCGGTATCCGTGCCTTCTCCGGATCGGGAAACGAGGCCATGATTACTATTGAGGATTATCTGCACGGCTTCGAAATCGATGACCTGACAAAGACGGTGGTCCTCTACATAGAAAGTATAAAAGACGGAAGGCGCTTCTTTACCGCCGCCCGGCGGGTAGCCAGGAAAAAGCCGGTGATTGTCCTCAAGGGCGGACGCACCGAGGCGGGTAATCGCGCCGCCGCCAGTCACACGGGGGCCATGGCCTCGAATATCAAAATCTTCAATGCCGCATGCCGCCAGACAGGAGTGGTAGTTGCGGAGCATCCCACGGATCTCCTTGATCTGTCGGCAGCATTTTCTTCACTGCCCCTTCCGAAAGGGAAGCGGGTGGCCATGTTGACCCTGGGCGGTGGCTGGGGGGTGGTGGCTACCGATCTTTGTGTCGAATCAGGTCTCGAAGTACCCCATCTGACCGATGACGTCATCGCGGAAATTGACAAAATCCTGCCACCCTACTGGAGTCGCTCCAATCCCGTGGATCTGGTCGGACAGTTTGACCCCGCCCTGCCCCTGAAGGTTCTGGAGACCCTCGTAAAGTGGGATCAGTGCGACGCCGTTATCCACCTTGGGGCCGTGGGCAGGGCCTATTTTGTAAATAATATGATCAAGTCCGTGTCATCGGCAGACCCGAACTATCCAAAGGAATTTCTGAATTTGGGACTGGAAAAAGAATTGTTGGGAGAAAAGGCTTTTTATGAAACAAGCGCTAAACTCATGGAAACTTATGGGAAACCTATCCTGGGGGTGATTCTTCTCGAAGACGAAAATACTAAGACCGTCACGGATGTGCCGGGGAGCCCTTACAAGGGGGTAGCTTTTCTAACCCCGGAGCGGGCGGTCAAGGCCTTGGCGAAGATGGTGGACTATCAGGCCTGGCTGGGGCGGGAAAGCAAGGGGAACGAGGGCCGGGCTTAATGAGCACCCTCTACCTGATTCGTCATGGCCAGGCAAGCTTTGGTACAGATCATTATGATCGGCTGTCCGAGAGGGGGTTTCTCCAATCGGAACTTCTGGGCAGATATTTATTGAAGATCGACCAGGATTTTGACACGATCTATGCGGGAGAGATGAAGCGGCAGATCGATACGGCCGAAAAGGTACTTTCCTGTTATCGTGAGGCGAGGAAGTCGGTGCCGGCCATGAAAATCCTGCCGGAGTTCAATGAATATGACTCCAAAGGTATTCTTAAGGCCCTGGTCAGGGATATAGCCAAAGACGATCCGGCCCTGGAAGCGGACATGGCCCGTTTCTATAAGGACAAAAAGTCCTTTCAACGGATTTTTGAAAAGGTAATCCTGCGCTGGATCACCGGGGGCAAAGAAATTCCCGGGGTTACCTCCTGGCAGGATTTCCGGGAAAGGGTGGCAAGGGGAATGAGCAAGGTCATGGCGGAAAACGGCCAAGGGAAAACGGTCCTGGTCTTTACGTCAGGGGGGCCCATTTCGGCGGCCTTCCAGATGGCCACGGGGATCTCTGATGAGGGGACACTCCGGGTGGTATGGCATATCGTCAACACCTCGGTTTCAACCTTCATTTATAACGCGGAAAAGATCAGTCTGACGTCTTTTAATAACCGTGCCCATCTGGACCTGGAGAAAGATTCTTCACTGGTCACCTATCGGTAAAGGAAAGAAGGAGCATATATGGATTTTGCCGTCTCTGAAAAGATGCAGGTCATCATCGCCATGATGAAGGAATTCGTCGAGAAGGAATTGATACCCCTGGAGCCGGAGTTTTTAAGAAAGGAATTTCGGGACCTGCTGCCGGAGTTAGAGGAAAAGCGCCGTATAGTCAAGCAGATGGAGCTATGGGCCCCGAATCATCCTAAGGAATTCGGCGGTATGGGACTGAATCTCATAGAGCATGGCCTCGTTTCGGAAGTTTTGGGCAGGAGCCCGCTCGGGCATTATGTATTCGGGTGTCAGGCCCCTGACGCGGGGAATATCGAGATCCTTCACAAATATGGGACGGATGCCCAGAAGTCACAATACCTGGCGCCCCTTGTGGATGGGAAGATCCGGAGCTGTTTTTCCATGACCGAAGTGGATATGCCGGGCTCAAACCCCGTCATGATGGATACGACGGCCATAAAGGACGGAGAGGATTATGTGATCAACGGCCAGAAATGGTACAGCACGGCAGCGGATGGGTCGGCCTTCGCCATCGTTATGGCCGTGACCAATCCCGGGGAAGCGCCGCACCTGCGGGCAAGCATGATCATTGTTCCGACCGATACTCCCGGTTTCAATCTGGTGCGCAACATCTCCGTCATGGGTCACGCCGGAAGCGATTACTTCAGCCACGCCGAAATCCTCTATCAATCCTGCCGGGTTCCGCAGAAAAATCTTTTGGGTCCGGAAGGATGGGG
>JALNVY010000254.1 GCA_023231165.1 Syntrophales bacterium
AAAGGGTTTCTTGTCGACGGCCAGGGATTTCATCTCGGAAAAGATCATGCGTCCCGCCGTAGTCTGAAGAACACTGGTAACCAGCACATCCACCACGGAACTCTGAAATTTCTGCGCGTTGTCGACGATGATCATTGTGCCGTCATCCAGATAGGCCACCCCTTGTCCAGGCTCCTTGCCTTCCTTGATAATCTTAACAGTCATGGTCTCACCGGGCAGGACCACCGGTTTCAGGGCATTGGCAAGTTCATTCACGTTGAGGATCTTTATGCCCTGCAATTCCGCTACCTTGTTAAGGTTAAAATCATTAGTGAGAATCTTGGCATTGGTCTTTCTAGCTAACGCCACGAGTTTTGCATCCACCCCCTTGATCTTGGGGAAATCCTGTTCTCCTATTTCGATCGTTATTCCCGCCATTTTCTGCATCCGGTTCAAGATGTCAAGCCCACGCCTGCCCCGGGAACGCTTCAGGGAATCGGAGGAATCAGCGATATACTGCAACTCGTCAAGGACAAATCTGGGAACCACGAGCGTCCCCTCGATAAAACCCGTATCACAGACGTCGGCGATCCGGCCGTCTATAATGACGCTGGTGTCGAGAACTCTGGCTTCGTCAGGATCTTTGGCTTGTCCCAAACCGAATATATTGAATTCCTCTATTTTTTTCGATCCGAGAACCAATCCGAGGTATCCCATGATTCCCGTCAGGAGGGCGTATATCCAGGGAACGACTTCCTGATTTTGTTTGATATTACTTACAAAATTTAGACCATAGGCAAGAAGAAACGCGATGATAAGACCAACTACGCAGCCCACAACTCCCCCAAGGATAATCCTCAGGGAAAACTTTCTAATATCCTGCTCCATCTTGATGACGAAGAAAGCGATCGCTAACCCGATGATGAATCCCACGGGCCATGCCCACCACTGGCTGGGGGGATAAGTTAGATAGGCTATAAAAAAACCGCTGATAGAACAGGCAGCAATAAGTATCATTCTGATAATCATTTGTTTTTCACCTCCTTTCTTTTTTTGATTTCTATTTATATTGCTTTACGTAAAGCAGGAACTTCCGTAAATATAGAACCTTTGCTTTCCCTTGATAAATTGCTCGCAGCCTGTTGATTCAGCTTACTGAATCGTGAAGATCGTTCTCAGATCCTCTTCAATCTTGGTTTCGTCTGACTTCGTCGCCACGGAAATTTCCTTGACCAGCAGGTTCTTTGCCGTATCCATCATCTTGCGCTCTCCAAAGGACAGGTTCTTGTCATTTTTCAAGATTAGCAGATCCCGGAGTACCCGGGCTATCTCGTAAACAGACCCGGTCTTAATCTTTTCTAGATATTCCCGATAACGTTTATTCCAGGTCTGCTTGTCGATCGTAACGTCTTTATTTTTAAGGATATCATATACTTTGGAAATCTCTTTTTCAGAGATAACTTCGCGAAGACCCACAGACTTCGCGCTTTTTGTAGGAATCATGATCTTCATGCCGTTTCCCATGATCTTCAGAATGTAAAATGCCTGCTTGGTCCCCATGACTTCACGGTTCTCAATGTCCTCAATAACCCCAACGCCCTGCGCGGGATAAACTGCCATATCGCCAATCTTAAACATCTTACACCACCTAATATATTTTGAATTTCCGCAGGTTAACATACTTTCACAATATAGTCAATACATCATCATATATATTGATGCATCAACCGTTTCAGGTCTTCATCGAATCTTTCGGAACCATCTTCAACGTATTCAGCAATGATAGCTTTCAGCCGTTGATACATAGCGCGGTCGTCCAGATCAGACAATTGCCGGTAAATCCCTTGTCTCCTCCCTAAACGAAAGATCATTCTGTCCTCCCGAGGCAGGGCAAAGAACCGGTCGATCACAGACAAAAGCCTTTCCTTTTCCTCAGGCAGCTTTCCATCCAACTCTTCAAGAAGATTAAGAATATGGTCGCTGACAAGGGTTGTTTGTATTCCCTCGAGATGTTCGATAAAAAGGCGGATTTCTTTTACTGTATGTTCATCATCTGCAGGGGTGAACTCCCCGTTCTGCATCAGTTCATAAAGCCCCGTTCCTTTTACGACTTGCAGAGAGCGTAGCCGGACGTAATCGGGATTGATGGCATTGATGACCTCTGCCGTGGCAATGGCGTGCTCTTCGGACCAACGGTCGCCACCTAAGCCTGGGATAACATAGGCACAAAGGGAAATGCCCGCGGCAACAATCCGCTTGCCTCCCTCGATATGATCGGCTGCCGTGGCGCCCTTGTCAATGAATTTCAGCAGCGGGTCGTAACCACTCTCCAGGCCGATGTGTATCCTCGACAAACCTGCGTCATGGAGTCTTTTTAATTCCGCTACGGTTTTCCTGGCGGCCGTTTTTGATCGGCAGTAGGAAGTAATACGCTGTACATAAGGGAACTGGTCCTTAATAAATGAAATGATTTCAACCAGATCGTCCGTTTTAAGAATCAGGGAATTGGCGTCCTGAAGAAAAACGGATGCCCCTCCCCAATGCAACCAGGCACAGACAGACCGGTAGCTGTCGTTATAGCCACTACCTTCATTGTAAATAAGGCGGACAAGAGAATCCGTCACCTCCCCGGCGCCACCATGTTTCCAGGATAAGGCCTTTATGTCATCAGCGATGGCCCTGGCCTGCCGGATATCCTCTTTGACTTCCTCGACGGAGCGGAGTTCAAACTTTTTTCTCTGGTAGGTCCGGCAAAAGGCGCATTTATTCCATGGGCAATTACGGCTGGTCCGAATCAGCAGGCTCTTTGCTTCACTTGGCGGCCGGATGGGGCCCTGTTCAAAAGATAAACCCATAATATTTTATATTTCCTGACTTTTCATAGAAGTTGTAATGTAATCATGCATAGCCTGATATTCAAGGAAGAAATAAAAGGGGATTTCTTGCCGTGTTGTTCTGCCGGATTTCAAAATCAATATATCCTTCGCCCTTTTTTTCGGATTTTCCCGCCAGACCAATGACTTCATTTTTTTTTACCCGGCTGGCCGCCTTAACGGATCTGTTTCCCAGGTTGGAATAAACGGTGGCAAATTGTTGGTCATGCTTGATGATAATTGTTTCCCCGAAGTTCTTCAAGGGCTCTGAATAGATGACAGTTCCCGTGGCCGCGGCGACAACGGGAGCGTGATCCCGCGCCGTGATGCGGATATGATTATTTACCATTCCATTGGGTTGACGTCCGAAATTGGCGGTCACACGGCCTCGCACTGGCCACGCGAATGATCCCTTCTCGGCAGAACCAGCAACGGCCGGCGGTTGTGGAGGTGGCGGGGCAGCCACTGGCTTGTCTTTTTCCGCTTCCCCTGTTTTTTCCCGGACCGGCTTCTTTCCCGCCGGGTTCACGTTGGCGGCGACTTTTTTACCCTGATCTCTTGTCTTGATCTCCTGTTGCCGACTTTGGGAGGGAACTTTTTTCCCTGCTTCCGTCTTTTTTTGAGCACCTTGGGTCTGGCTATTTTTTATTTCTGGTTTTGGCGATTTTTTAATATCTATGACCTGAACGGCGTCAGGAATAAACACCACGCTGTTTTCTTCCAGACGCCCCGGGCTTTTGATATGATTGATTTCGGCAAGTTTCCCCGGGCTAGT
>JALNVY010000255.1 GCA_023231165.1 Syntrophales bacterium
TCTCCGATGAAACAGATTCGCCGGTCAGCGATGATTCATCTATCTGAAGATTGGCTGTTTCAATTAAACGGATATCCGCAGAGACAAACCTCCCGGCATCAAGAATCAGGATATCGCCCGGCGCCACCAATTCCGAATCAATTTCCTTGACCTCTCCATCCCGGCGTACAAGTGATTTTGGCGAGGACATTTTCTGCAGCGCTTCAATGGCATTACCGGCTTTAACTTCCTGGATTACGCCCAGAACAGCATTCAGGATGATTACGGATAGAATAATTATGGAATCAATATGCTCGCTCAAAAACAGGGTGATGATGACCGCAGCGAACAAAACATATATCAGCCAGTCGTTTAACTGAGCGACAAACATCTGTAAAATGCTTTTTTTCTTTTGCCCTTTCAGCCTGTTTTTGCCGTATTTTTCCAGTCTGGCTTTGGCTTCTTTTTCCGTAAGGCCAATTGCCTGTTCGACGTTGAGTTCCTTAAGAACCGCATCAATTGATTTTGAATACCACATACTTTATCACTCTCGTCACATAGCTGCCATGCCCGACAATGCCCCTGTTTTTAATTCTTCTCGAATGCGTAGATGATCTTCCAGTCGTCCTTCATATCTACAACCGTCCAGCTTTTCGCTTGTGCCTCATCGAGCGCCTTGTCGAGTCGACCGAAGGAAAACGTACGATCGTAGGCCCACTCGCGCTCTGCGTCGGTGTGGTGGACGTGGAGCGCGAAACGCGCGCCACTGCCGGCGGTCGTCCACTGGAGCATTTGCAGGCCGCCGTCGGAGTTGCCGAATGCTGCGATAGGACGGCGGCCGATGTATTGGTTGATGCCGATCGGTTTGCCCTCATTGTCATCAATAAAGTTGAACTCCGGCAATTGTACTAGCACGGGTTTACCGTTGCGCGACTCGGACTTCGTCTTAAAGCTGCTGCCGACGACCTGCTCGGGGGGGAAACCATAGACCTTTTCCATCCACGGGCGCATGAATTCTACCGAGCCGCCGGACACGATATAGGTCTTGAAACCGTTGGCACGTAGGTAAGCGAGCTGTTCGAGCATAGGCTGATAGACCATTTCCGTATAGGGCCGACCGGTCTTCGGATGCCTCGCTGTAACCAACCGTCCTTGACGATTTATGCGAACTCTTCCGTGGTATAACCAGCGTGCGTAGCCATGATGAGTTCGACCAAGGCATGTTGGCCGCCAACGGAAACTGCCTTCATGTCGCCTTCCAGCACGGCCTTGAACGGCTGTTTCTTCTTCCATTCGGGGTGCTGCGGTGCGAGCGCTCTGATGCGGTCGCGCATGAAGGCCATCTGGAAATACATCGGCTGCTCGGACCACAGCGTGCCGTCATTGTCGAAGGTGGCGATACGCTCGGCAGGAGGTACAAAGTTCGGCGAGCCCTCCCTGGTCACTTGTTCAACGAAGGTGATAATGGCTTTCTTCTGTACGGTGTCGTTCCAGGATGGCAAGGGTTCGGCGGCGGAGGCTACATTCGCAAACAGTAACAAAGCAAGCAGGCTCTTCACAACTATAGATTTCATAATTTTCATAATTCCCTCCTGTTTAAAAGAATAATTGCTTGCCTATGGTGTTGGTGGGTAAAGCGTCTTCAGTTTGTTCACCATATCGGATCTCAGTTTTTTGACAAGCACCGCATTGTACGAGCCATTCGGCATCGCCTTCCAGGATGGATCTTTCGTTGGATTTGGATTCAGGTCAGTTTTAATGATCTGCTCCGCCGCGACAGCATAAGAACGCGATTTCGCAGCAGGAGTTCCGTCTTTGACTGCCGGATCAACGTTCGTCGTAACGATTGAAATTGTATAGTCATTGTTAAGGATGATCTCAAACATGCGGAACTGCTGAGGGAAATCCCGTAATGATGAAGTCTCAACCTGCCAGAAACCATTTTCAGGATTGTCGGTATCGGGAAATGCCTTAACGGTATTCAGATGACGGTGTCCCGCGATCCACATGATGAGATTCGGATATTCATGAAGTTTGGCAATCAGGTTCGCCTCGGTTTTGTAAGCGACGGCGTTACTCCAACCGACAAATGATTTTGCTGACGAACTGGGTGGTTCAGTGCCTTCGACGCCTACCGGTATGTGTGCAGTGATGATCATGAGCTGACCGGCAGCCTGACCATTATCAAGCTCCTTCACAAGCCATTCATAACGTTCTCTGTCAAGAGAGCCATGCCCATAGCCGTGTACATCGGCATCGTCGTCCCTTTGAGTATCGTCGAGTACGATAACCTTGATCGGTATAGTCGGCTTAGGCTGAAAACTGTAAGAGGCAAAGCCTTTTTTGGCGTCGATCAAGTTGAAACCGTGACCGACCGGATTTGAAGATGTGGTAAAAAACTCGTTCATCCACTCTGTTCTCAAAAGTGAACGGCGGTTCAGATCGGCTGCTACCTTCGGGGGGCTGCTGAAGTTTTTGACAGGGCCTGCATATTTAATGTCACCGTAAGGAGTCGAGCCGTCGAGCACCCCCATATAGAAATCGCGCTTACTTATGCCATGAGGGTCGCCGAGGATATCTCCCATAGCGATGATCGTGTCGCTAATGTAGGACTTTCGAAGGTAATCGCTCACAGGGTTTGTGCCTATCCAGAAATGATCGTGGTTGCCCATGGTCTGATACCAGGGGATCGTCTTATCGAGGCCTGCAGCCCTGTAAGGTTTCTGATAATCGATGGTACCGGCTCCGAGATGAGCACCGGAACTTGGGGTGATGACCTTGCCGTCAAGGACATCGATATACCACCTTAGTTCGTTGTACTGTGTGTTGTTGCATGTATCGCCAAGAGAGATGCCGAAGTCAATCGGATCCTTTTTATGCAGGGCGTTTATTGTCTGGACGGCTGCGTCGAGAACATGAGTTGTATAAAGCATAACCGGCGAATATGCCGAAGTAACAAATGGGTATTTCGATTGTTGAAGGTAGATCGCTTGAGAAGGAGATTCTTTGTCGGTGATATGGATGTCGGTTATGGTAAAAAAACTCGACAGTTTTGCTTTTTTAGTAGCCGATGCACCGGTATAACCAGCCGGCATGATATCGGTCCTTGTTTCGGAAGGAAGACCTGAGCCATATTTCCATGTGCCATAGCCGTTTGGCTTGAATTTTGAAATCTCCTCAAGACGAATCTTCGAACCCGAAGGTAATAAATCAGGCACAACCGTTTTCTGGCGCGTTGTAAAAATATCTGAAGCAATCGGGTATCCTTCGGGCTGACTTTGCTGTCCGGCGTAGCTTTTTGAGTATCCCGAGAAAGAGAAAATTAGCACGCCTATTAAAAGGACTAAACAGAACTTTTTGTATCTGTGTGATGGCTTCATAAAATTCCTCCCTCTTCAACGAATTGATATTTCTTATACTTCATCCATCATCAAATGACAATTACATGTTGTGGCTTTCCGATTGAACAGTGGCATGTTCGAGAAAAAGCAGATATGCAACATTACAGGAAGCTATACGTAACAAAATCTGATTTTCTTATTGATGTTGATATGTTATGTTGTGTTTTCTATTGTCATAAAGTTCTACATCCGTCAAGCTGATTTTAGATGTCACCGTTACCA
>JALNVY010000256.1 GCA_023231165.1 Syntrophales bacterium
ACTATCATGCCGATCTTCTCAAGGCGATATCTGCCGCACCTTATGTCGCATGTTAAGAACTTGATTTTCTCTGTTGAAATGAACTCTTCAGGCTGTGTCCGGCATCACGGGATACGGTTTTCCCCAAACCGGTTATCATACTTTCGACACAGAAACGGCATTTGCGCGGATCTTCATCAGTACAGATCTTGTCAGGGTATATCAGATAATGTCTCCGGTACTTCCGGGGCGTTAGATTCGGCATCAGGACATTGGCCCCGCATTGCAACGCCTTTTGCCGCCCTTCGGGATCAATGGTGCCTGTCGCAGTTGTCGCCGGCATGTGGGCGTTTTTGGTCACGATTCTCGTCAACGCCGTTACCCGCAATACCATGTCGATGGTCCCATTCGCACTGCCCTGCAACGGCGTATCGGGATGAGAGATGAAGGGGCCGAGGCCAATCATATCCATATCCAGTTCCTTAAATTTGAGGATATCATCAGCAAGACTCTCCAGGGATTGACCGGGCAGCCCCACCATATTTCCGGAACCGACCTGATAGCCAAGCTCCTTTAACCAATCGAGACACTGAAACCGTTTCACGTAGAGCGAATCAGGCTTCAACTTCCTGAAAAGGAGAGGATCGGTTGTCTCAAACCGCAGCAGATATCGATCCACCCCGGCCTCTTTCAACCTTGCATAATCTTCATAGGTTCGCTCGCCGATACAGAGAGTTACGGCAAAGCCGAACTCAGATTTAATCCTGCGAACGAAGGCATAGATATCTTCAATTGTGTAGGCCGGATCCTCGCCTGACTGCAAAACGATGGTCTGAAATCCCAGGTCTTTAGCTTCAAAGACGGCAGCGATAATCTCGAAGATTGTCATCCTATAGCGTACAACATTGCTGTTGCTCCTGCGCAGCCCGCAATACAGACAATCCCGCCGGCAATAATTCGAAAACTCGATTAGACCCCTCAGGTGGACCGCGTCACCTACATACTCTTTCCTGACCTGATCTGCGTACCGTAACAAATTTTCAATGACTGCTTCATCCTTCTCTTTCAATAAATCAATAATTTCTCCCTTTGTCATTTCAAATATAGAGATCCCTTTCCCCGTTTTCTATTCTTTTTAGACGATTCTTCAATATTCGTTTAGTTGCAGAATTATCTGTTTCATTGATAAGTTGTGAAATAATCGTTTCTCCTGATTCTTTGGCTTGAGGCGAGGCATAGTCTACCAAGTATTCCTTGAAGGTTATGATCGCATTCGTTCGACAGTATTTCTGAATGAGCCCTGGTTTTGCGAGTTCCATAAAATCCTTACCGGTGCGTCCGAGGCGATAGATTCCGTCCCCCCTCAATGATGGTAAGGTCCGCCGTGAACTTGTTGTCCAGGATCTCGAACCCCACCATCATCAAAAGCGGCGGTCGCTTCCGGTAAGAAGATCAGGGGGAGCAGTTGGACCGGATCGCCGGCGGTGGAACTAGGCGGCAGCCGCAGGCGGCGCGTCAGGGGAGTGAAAGATAGTCGCGCTTTCAGTAGTAGTTTAGCCCAGATCCCACGGGGTCAGCACCTTCTTTAACGCCGCCTGTCCCTGCATGTATGAAAGGATCAGCCCGTAATTGGTAAAAGACACACCGATATTTTCCAGATCGCGGATGCGGGCGGACAGTTTCTGCGGGGTGATCATACACCCGCCGCAATGGATCACCAGTTTATACTTCTTCAGGTTTTCATTCTCCTGAAATTCCCGGCCGAAGTTGTATTCGATCCGGACCCCCGGCTTTCGTTTCTTCAGGTAATTCGGGATCTGGACGGTACCGATGTCCTCGCCGATCCGCGAATGGTTGCACGCCTCGACGATCAGGACGGCATCCCCCTCCCCGATCTCATCCATGGCCTTCAATCCCTGAGCGAACAGATTCAACCGCCCCCTGCTGATATAATTGATCATCACGATTGAAAAGGTCGTCAGCAGGATAGACTCCGGGCACCAGCGGGACATCACGTCCATTGCCTGCGAATCGGTTATGATCGCCTTCGGCTGCCTCCCCAGCCCACTGATCAGACCCAGGAATCGTTTCTCCTCGCCTTCCCGTTCGTCCTCGTTCGCACTGCGCGCCTTTCCCAGATCCAGACGGAAAGAGACCGGGTACGCCCAGTGGCGGGTGATGTATTCCTCCACCATCGCCTGGGGACGCAGGTACCGGCCGGGAGGGGTCTCTTCATCCATCGGAATGATGAGGATGTAGAATTCATTTTCTTCGAGGAAGGGCAGGAGGGGCATTGTATGATTCCTGGATTCGAAGTTATCCAGGATGGAATGCAACAAGGGCTGGCGGCATTCAACATCGGTGGCGACAAGTCTGATCTTTTTATGGAACCGCAACAGGGGAAGCCGCCCTTCGACTTCCTCTATCCGCTTCTCGTCCTCCGGTCTGAAGAGATTGTAGATGATCAGGATCTGCTTATCCAGATCGCGCGCCTGGTTGAGCAGCTCATCTTCGATGTCGAAGATCCGCCCGCTCGGATCAATGACCAGGATGACGAGGTCGCATTCCTTCAGGTCGGCAAAGACCTTCTTCCGTTTCTTGTCGCCTAGAACACTCCCCTCGTCCGCCCCGGCGGTATCGAACAGCTTGACCGGTCCCATGCCGTGAATCTCCTGCAGGGCGATCTTTGTATCGGCGGTTGTGCCCGGAGTTGGATCAACGATCGACGTCTCCTGCTGGGTCAAGAGGTTCATGACGGAACTCTTCCCCGAATTCATCCTGCCGAATATCCCAATGTGGTCCCGATCAACAAGGATAGCCATACCTGCTCCTCATTCATATGCCTTTATGGCCTCTCTCAGTAACGATACAATTATCTCGCTTTCGTCGGCTTGGATATTCTCCCACCCGTCCGAGACGATACCGAAGCGGCCGGTAAGCTCGATCCGCCGGGGAGGAAGCAGGGAGGGCTCTTCCTCTTTCCTGCCGGCGATGTAGGACCATCTCCTCCCCATGATCTCGGCAAACCAGATATTGACACCATACGTTTCCTGAATACGTTGCGCAATCTGGTCGAGATACACTGTTAATAATTTTCTAGAAGTAGAGGTCCCGTTCGCCATTCTCGACCCTTCCGTAGTATTCTGTCAGTTTCGGATAGACGGAGGGCAGCTGCTGTCTGATTTCCTCCAGTTCCTGCCGGATGATCCGCTCACCCGCTTTTTTCGTCTCCTCACTCGCGAAGTCATCCAGCCATTCCCTGAAGGTAAGCACCGCGTTGAGCTTGCAGAAACGGCCTTCCTGTCCGCATTTCAGAAGCTTCATGATATGTTCACCGGTTCTCCCACATCTGTAGCCCGCTGTACAGAAAGATGTAATATACCCCATCTCGGCGAGCTCTTTTATGAACTCATCCAGGCTTCTTGGATCACCCAGAAGAAACTGCTGTCTTTTTGTCTCCTGCTCATCATATCTCTCGCTGTAGGCGCCAATGCCGATTCTCGTACCTGCGTCTGCCTGAGTAATCCCCAGCGGAATAACCTTCCGGCGTAACTGTGCACTTTCCCTTGCCGTCAGGATGAGTCCTGTGTACGGGACTGAAAGCCTTAT
>JALNVY010000257.1 GCA_023231165.1 Syntrophales bacterium
ATCTCCAAATCGGGATTCATGATCGGTTTCGGTGAAAACAGTGAGGATATAAGCCGCCTCCTGGATGATCTGGCAGGGGCGGGCTGCCAGGCCGTCACGATCGGCCAGTACCTCCAGCCCACCAGAGACCACTGGCCGGTCCGAAAATACTACCACCCCGATGAATTTGCCGACATCAGGGAGACGGCCCTCGCAATGGGTTTCCGGCATGTCGAGGCAGGCCCGCTGGTGCGGAGTTCCTACCACGCCGCATTATCAGGATCAGGCGGAGCTTGAAGCGCCGCAGATAGCTAGATCTTTAAAAAAACTTAATTTTATTAATGAGGTAAGCAGATGCCAGAAAAAATATTTGACCTGATTGTCATCGGCGGCGGGCCCGCTGGCCACGCGGCGGCGGAAGACGCGGCTCGTTACGGAGCCCGGGTCTGCATCGTGGAGAAGGCGCAGTGGGGAGGAACATGCACCCACCGGGGCTGTGTCCCCACCAAGGCCCTGCTGATCTGCAGCAAACATTTCGCCGAGCTGAAAAAGCTCAACCGCCTGGGAATCACTGCCGGTGAAATCGGGTATGATTTCAACGCTATCCGGCGGCACCGGGACCAGATGGTCCGGATCGCCGCCCTAGGGGTGGAAAAGTCTTTGAAAGACGCCGGCGTGGAGATGAAAGTAGGAAAAGGAACTATAGTGTCGCCCGGCGAGGTGGCCTGGACAGAACCCGAAGGACAAAGCGTGGCTCTAACGGCCCGCCATATAGTTATCGCCTGGGGGTCCGAGCCAGCCCTACCCCTTTTCTCGATCACGCCGCACCTCTCCTCAAGCCTGCAACCATCGGCCCCACCTATCCAAGCCGCTGCCGTCAGCACTCCTCCCTCAGCACCCGCTCCTCAGCACGCCCCGGCACGGATCTTGACCTCCGACACCTTTCTGCAACTTACCACGCTGCCCAAGAGCATGGTGATCATCGGCGGCGGTGTCATCGGTGTTGAATTTGCGACGTTTTTAGCTGAATTGGGCGTACCGGTCCAGATAGTGGAATTCCTCCCTGCCATTCTTCCCTATGAGGAAGAAGAGGCCGCGACCCTGCTCCTGAAAGAGCTAAACCGCATCGGCGTGAAGGTCCTGACAGCGACAAAGGTTGAGGATGTCCGGGAAGACCCGGAGGGTGTCTGCATAATCGCCGCCAAAGACGGTCAGACAATGGAATTAACAGCGGAATACGCCCTTCTTTGCACGGGACGACGGCCGCGTTTAGATGTAGAATCGCTGATAAATATGGGAATCCGCTATGACCGCCGGGGCGTCGCCGTCGATGAAAAGCAAGAGACCAATATCGCCGGGATCTTTGCCGTGGGGGATGTGACGGGGGGCATCATGTTAGCCCACCGGGCCATGCAGCAGGGGCGAGCTCTGGCCAACCGCCTTTTCGGCGACGGTTCCATTGTGTTCCGTGCGGACATCGTCCCCTCCGTCACCTATTCCCACCCCCCTATCGCCCGGGTCGGCCTGACGGAGTTACAGGCCGGGGAAAAGGGATGGTCCGTGGAGATAGTACGCACCGATTACGGGGCCAACATTATGGCCCGCACGGAATTAGCGGGCCAGGGTTTCGCTAAATTCATCTTCCACAAAAATAACCTTGTCGGGGCAACCATAATCGGCGCCGGCGCCCCCGACCTCATCGCCTCCCTGAGCCTCGCCCTGACCACCGGCGCTGATTTAAAGACCTTTAAATCCTGGATTATACCCCATCCGACACTTAGCGAAGTATTGAAGTTGTGACAACGGCGATTGCCCACCAATGAACGTTTTAAAAGACCGGATACCCGATAAAGACATTCGGGTAAGTCCGACCTCCCACTTAAATTAAATTAAATAATTATTGATGAACCTCTTGACATTAACAGTGATCAGTTGCATATTAACATCACCGTGGAGCTGCAATGCACGGCTTGAATTATGTCTCTGGGATATGAAGGAAAGATGAATCATTTCACTGGGAGGTAAGAAGAAAGGCATCGCGAGGTACTAGTGGTGATGATAAACTGCCGAAAGAGCGGTTATTTTAAAAAGCTGACTACAGCTTACAAATAAGCAGGCATTGCGGCTCTCTTTGTATTTATTATAAGACTTTAACCGTTACTGGTTCACCCAAGCTCTTTGAAAGATATACCGCAAGGTAATTTAACAAGCGGGATACTGCGATGCACGTAATGAGTCTATTCTACTGGATGTTAACGAAAAAGGAAACACAGGATCTTCGTGGTGATTATCACCCTTAAAAGACCAAGTATTCAATGAAAGACTCCAGTTAAAAGGCAAGACGGCATAGGCGGATCTCGTTAGCCCCTCGTAGATTTTTACTTTTACGAGGGGCTTTTTATTTGTAATTCCGGTTCTAAATCAAAGATGATATCAAGGCGGCGAGGAAGAGGCGACGCAGGCGTATTGTTTATACGTCGAGGAGCCGATGACGATGCCAACGAAGATAGTGCTTTAATTTAGGATTGGAATAATCAGTTTGTTCCCGGATACGCTTTCTTGACCTCCTCCCGGTCGATGGCGCCGGTTGCCGTTTTCGGCAGACTCTCGACAAAAATAACGTACTTGGGCTTTTTATAACGGGCGATTTTGGAGGCTACAAAGTCGATCAATTCCCCCGCGCTCACCGCACTTCCCTTCTTGAGGACGCAGACAGCCTTGACGGCCTCCCCCCACTCCGGATCGGGAATGCCAATGACGCTCACTTCCTCAATTGTACCGTGGCTGAGAAGGACCTTTTCCACTTCCGCCGGGTACACGTTTTCGCCGCCGGGCTTGATGAGTTCCTTCTCCGGCTTTCTACCGGCGTACCATAAATAACCATCTTCATCGAGGCGGCCCAGATCGCCCGTATGATGCCACCCGTTGCGAAAGGTATAGGCCGTCTCTTCCTTCAGGTTCCAGTAACCCTGGAATACGGCGGGCGAACGGACACAGATTTCACCTGTTGTACCGGGGGCCACTTCCCGATCGAGATCATCGAACAGGGCAACCCGCGTCAGGATTACCGGCGGTCCGATGCTGCCGGGTTTTTCCTTATAATTGCAACCCGAAACGGGCATGGCCTCGGTCTGGCCGTAAAGACTGTAAAAGGCGGCCGGCGTGTTTATCCTGAAAAAACGCTCCAGAGTCTCCGGGCTGTCCATGCCGCAGACGATTCTCAAACTCGCCGCATCAAAGGCGGCGGGCTCTTTTTCCTGAGCATCCAGAATAGAGGAAAGGATCGGGGGAAAGGCCACAAAAAATGTACCCTGTTCCTTTTCGAGGAGTTTCAGAACGAGGAGCGGATCGAAGCGGTCCACAATCACGTTTTTCCCCCCTTGATGCATGGTCGCCACGGTCATGGAAAGGCCGCCGATATGAAACAGGGGGAGAATACAGATGTGACAATCCAGATTGCCAAGTTTCAGCAACTCAGCAATCTGGAGGCCGACCGCAATCATGTTCCCCTGACTGAGGAGGCAACCTTTGGGCCTTCCACCGACAGCGGCCGTATGGATGATCATATAGGCATGATCGCCGAAAACGGCGGCCATATCCTCGTATCC
>JALNVY010000258.1 GCA_023231165.1 Syntrophales bacterium
CTCTATATCCTCGCGGTTCTGTTCAATAATGCCGGATATGACGATAACTCCCCCTTTCCTGAGCAGAGAGATGAGATGCTCTCGGAGCTTGATGAGCATTTTCGCGGTGAGATTGGCAACGATTAGGTCAAAGGTCTCATGAATAGTTTCCACATCCCGGTAAACAACCTCGACCTTATCCTCCACACCGTTCATGCGGACATTTTCCCCGGCAATTTCTACTGCCTGTTTGTCAATATCAACACAGATAACCTTTCCGGCTCCTAACTTTGCGGCGGCAATCCCTAAAATTCCCGTACCCGTCCCCACGTCCATAACCCGCCAGCCCCGGGCTGTCCGGTCCTGCAAAATCAGATCTTCCATAGCCTGAAGACACATGCGGGTTGAGGGATGCTGACCAGTACCGAAGGCCATGCCGGGATCCATCTCGATGATGATGTCATGCCCGCCGGGACTGTAGCGCTCCCATGTCGGTTTGATAATGATATTTTTTGTGACTCGCAGGGGCTTGAAGTATTTCTTCCACGCCTCTCCCCAATCGGCGTCAACAAGCCATTCCGTGCTCCATTCCGGCCTGGGAAGGGCAGGAAACAATTGTATGAGGTCATTGATATAGGCCTCAAGGGCGTCGATACGGTTGTCCACCCGGACATCATGGGGAAGGTACGCCTTCAGTGTTTCCAGGAGAATATCTTCCTGGAAGCCGCTCCCGTTCTGCAACTCTCCGCGCTCCTGGGATACCCCCTGGGCGCCAATCTCCATAAGGAAGTTGGACAGGGCATCGCTTAAATCCGGGTGTAAAACTATTTCAATTTTCATCCATTTTTCTTTTTGTTGCACCATGACTCGCCCCTTGCTTCCTTTCTTCCTTTGGTACGTCAACATATCCTTTTTTTTAAAATATTTCAACCAACTTGAAATATTCGACTTGTCGTGATAGCGTATTAGCCGTTATCAATATGGAAAGTGGGAGAGATCGTGAAATATTACCCGATCTATCTGGATATTAGAGAAAAACGGTGTGTCGTCGTCGGGGGCGGTGACGTCGCCGAAAGAAAGATTCTCCGTCTCCTTGAATGCGGGGCTGTTGTCAGCGTTGTTTCGAGAAAACTCACGACGGCCCTCATGAATATGGTAGAACAAGGTCAAATTATCCATGTGGATGATAATTATGATCAGCAATATCTCGCCGGGGCCTATCTGGTCATCGGCGCCACGGACCGTGAGGAAGTCAATGACCGGATAGCCGGGGATTGCCGGGCCCGGGGCGTCATGGTCAATATCGTTGACGATCCGGGGCGCTGCGACTTCATTCTGCCTTCCCTGGTCAACCGGGGAAGCCTCTCCATCGCCGTCTCGACGGGCGGCAAGAGCCCGGCCCTGGCCAGGAAGCTCCGCGAGGATCTGTCTGCCCAGTTCGGTCCGGAATACGAAAACTATCTTGATTTACTGGGATGGTTGCGGGAAATGATCATCGCCGCAGGCCGGCCGGCCGGCGATAATCGGGACACTTTTACCGCCCTGGTAAATTCTCCGCTCCACGAGCATATTCGTAAGGGCCGCTGGCAAGAGGCCGAGCAAATTATTCGCGATCTGACAGCGCAGGAGATAGATCTGACCGCTTTCATCAACAGGGCTGCCAAGGGGATTTTGTAACGATGGACATCGATATGCTACTTTACCGGGGAGCGCTCCTCGCCTACCTCCTCAGCACCCTGACTTACATCTTTTCTCTCCTTATCCATCGCGTCTCCCCCGCCCGGGCGGCGACCTGGATATTGGCCGGGGCCTTCGGCCTTCATACCCTGTTCTTCCTCGGAGAGTGGCTGGGCAAAGGCTACAACCCCTTCCTACGCATCCATGATATCCTTTCCTTTTTTGCCTGGGTCATGGCCGGCGTCTATTTAGCCTTGCAACTACGGACAAAGACCAGGGTCCTGGGGGCATTTGTCTCCCCGGTGGTTTTTGTCCTCATGATCATCTCCTCCGTCGGCATCGGCGGCCCCCTGACCGTTCCGGAGGCCCTGAAGGGCGGCCTTGTCACCATCCACGCGATGCTTTCGGTTATCGGCGAGGCCCTGTTTGCCGTTGCCTCCGTTGCCGGCCTCGTCTATCTTATTCAGGACGGACTCATAAAACGTAGAAAATCCAGCGTATTCATGAAGTTATTTCCCTCCCTCCAGGATCTGGACCGGATCAATCATTTCTGTCTTCTCTGGGGTGTCCCCCTGTTGACCCTGGGGGTCTTAGCAGGGTCGATCTGGGCGCGAACCGTCTGGGGAAGCCACTGGCAGTGGGACCCCAAACAGATCTGGACCCTGGCGGCATGGCTTATTTACGCCGTTCTTCTCCACCAGCGCCTCGCCATCGGCTGGAAGGGCCATAAAACGGCCCTCCTGTCCGTTACCGCCTTTGTGCTTCTCCTCGCCGCCCTCCTCGTCGAGAAGTCTTTTTTCACGACCATCCATCGGTTTTATTGAGCAATGAATCTGATCCTGATCGGCATGAATCACAAGACGGCCCCCGTGGAAATCCGGGAACGCCTGAGTATTGCCTGTAACGAGGGTTTCAATCCCCTGGATGAGATCAAAGCGATTCCCGGGGTCGGGGAGGCCCTCTACCTGTCAACGTGCAACCGGGTGGAAATCCTGGCCCGGACACAGGAGCACACGGACGCGGAAGAAAAACTCAAAGCCCTTATCTACCGCCATGGGAACCTCCGGGAAGAGGACATGGCCAAATGTCTGTATGTGTATCGCGACAGCGCCGCCATCCGCCATCTCTTCCGGGTCGCCGCGAGCCTTGATTCCCTCATCATGGGAGAGCCGCAAATCCTTGGCCAGATAAAGGATGCCTATCGCCTGGCGGTGGATCATCAGGCGGCAGGCATCATCCTGAACAAACTTCTCCACCGGGCCTTCCGGGTCGCAAAAAGGATACGTACAGAGACGGGCATTGCCAGCCATGCCGTCTCCGTCAGTTACGCAGCAGTCGAATTGGCAAAAAAGATATTCGGCACCCTCAAGGGGAAGAAAGTCCTCCTCATCGGGGCGGGGGAAATGTCGGAGCTTGCCGCCCGCCATCTGATCAAGCACGGAGGAGACCAGATCTTCGTTGCCAACCGTACTCATGAACGGGCCATTCAAATGGCCGTGGACTTCCAGGGGGTCCCTGTGGATTTCGATCACCTCGGGGACAGCCTGCGGGAGGTGGACATTGTCATCAGCTCCACCGGGGCGCCGGGCTATATCCTCACCTATGAGATGATCGCCGCCGTCCTGAAAAGACGCAAAAACCGCTTGCTGTTCCTCATCGATATCGCCGTCCCCCGAGACATCGATCCCCGGGTCGGAGACATTGACAATGTATATCTGTACAACATGGACAATCTTCAGGATATCGCCGATGACAATATGCAGATCCGCAAGGGAGAGGCGGAAAAAGGGGAACTGATCGTCGCCGCAGAGGCGGATAGATACATTGAGTGGTTCAACACCCTGACCGTCGTTCCCACTATCGTCTCCCTCAAGGAAAAAGCCGCGGGAATCATTCGCTCGGAGCTGGAAAGATCCAACGGGTGGCTA
>JALNVY010000259.1 GCA_023231165.1 Syntrophales bacterium
ACTCCCGTGATCGCCTGTTTCTGAATTATTTGATGAGGGGATAACCCATTTTCTCACGCTGTTTTATGTATAGCTCGGCGCTGAGCCGGGCAAGATTCCTGACCCTGCCGATGTAACTTGTCCGTTCAGCGACGCTGATGGCCCCTCGGGCGTTGAGCATGTTAAAGGTATGAGAGCACTTGAGGCAACAGTCATATGTCGGCAGGACCAGTTCCATATCCGCGGTGCGGATGCCTTCGCCTTCGTACATGTCAAAAAGTTTTCTCAGCATCTCCACATCGGCCTTTTCGAAATTATAAATGGACCACTCCACCTCGCCCTTATGGTGAACCTCGCCATAAGTCACCCGATCGTTCCACTGTAGATCGTAGACATTGTCGATCCCCTGGATATACATGGCAATCCGCTCGATGCCGTAAGTCAACTCAGCGGATACGGGGTGGAGATCCACGCCGCCGACCTGCTGGAAATAGGTGAACTGGGAGATCTCCATGCCGTCTAACCATACCTCCCATCCCAATCCCCATGCCCCTACCGTCGGCGATTCCCAGTCGTCTTCGACAAACCGGATATCATGTTCCAGGGGATCGATGCCGAAACTCCTCAGTGAGTCAAGGTAGAGTTCCTGAATGTTCAGAGGCGAGGGTTTCATGATTACCTGGTATTGGTAGTAATGCTGCAGGCGGTTCGGATTTTCGCCATAGCGGCCATCCGTGGGTCGCCGTGAAGGTTCCACATAGGCCACATTCCAGGGCTCCGGCCCCAGAGATCTTAGAAACGTAGCCGGATTGAAAGTCCCGGCCCCTACCTCAAGGTCGTATGGCTGCTGGACAACACAACCATGGTTTGCCCAGTATCTTTCCAGCGAAAAAATCAACTCCTGAAAGGTCACTATAACCTCCTTACTGTTCAAAGATTCTGCAAGGTTATTAACGGTGCTCGAATAACATGGCTAAGCATGGGTGTCAATAGGTATTTCAGCCGATAGCGCCTATCTGCCGGAGCTGGTGGAGGACCTGCAGCGATTTCAACTCCCGTCCCAAAAGATGCTGAATGAAATGGACGAGCAGTTGTCTGCTTTCCTGGGCGGTCTGCCGGGAAAGGGTGAGTCGTGAAAGTCTGTTGACGGGCATATCCTTGGCATGGATAAGGCTGCGGAGTGTTCCTATGGACAATGAGGGCGTGGGGGGCTGAAATGCGTCGCAACGGCTGCACTTGAGCCCTCCACGGCTATTACTGAAGCGATATGAACTTTCAGCTTCCAAAGGCCTGTTACAGAGGGCGCAACGGTCGAGGACGGGTTCGTAACCGGAGAGGTGAAGCAGCCGGATTTCGAAGAAGGACAATAAACCGGGGATAAATGGTCCGTTGTCCATGACGGACAGAAAGTCGATTAACAACTTGAAAATCAATTCGTTTTTTTTGCCTTCCACGGTAAAGGCGCCGGTCAGTTCAACCAGGTATGAGGCGGACATGCTTTTTTCAAGATCCGAGCGGATGGTGGGAAAATGATCAACCATATCGCATTGATCAACGAAGGCTAAGGAATCACCTTTTCGGGAGAAGTGAATGTCGGCGCATGAAAAAGGTTCGAGGGCATTGGCAAAACGCCGGTGAGAGCGACGGGCCCCTTTGGCAATGCCCTTTACCTTGCCAAATTCCAGGGTATAGAAGGTCGCGATGCGGTCCGATTCTCCATAGTCAAGGGTATGGAGAACGACGGCCCTGGTTTTATGAATGGCGCGGGTGTTCATGGCAATTATGAATCTCGTCGTAGGTTACGGCACCGCCCTTTATGGTCATGACGGCCTTTCCGGTCAGGTCCCAGCCAATGAAGGGCGTATTTTTGCTGCGCGAACGAATCGCTTCGCGGGAGACCGTCCATGATCGCTGCAAATCTATGATAGTCAGGTCGGCAGGGGCGCCGGGCCGCAGGGTTCCGCCGGGAATACGCAGGATATTCGCTGGATTAGTGCTCATTTTCTCTAACAACTGCTTCAGGGTCAGGACGTCCGCAGAGACGAGTCTCAGACCCAAGGCAAGGGACGTTTCCAGCCCGATCATACCGCTGGCGGCATATTCGAATTCCACTTCTTTGTCCGTTAGGGCGTGGGGGGCGTGATCACTGGCGATTGCATCAATAGTTCCGTCGCGCAGGCCTTCCTTGATGGCCTCGACGTCGTCCTTTCCCCGCAAGGGGGGGTAAACCTTAGTATTAACATTATAGGTTCTCAGGTTATCGTCCGTCAGGGTAAAGTAATGGGGCGCCGTTTCGGCGGTGACCTTGATCCCTCTTTTCTTGGCGTCTCTGATCAGGCGCACGGAACCGGCCGTGCTGACATGGGCTATATGGATGGACGACCGGGTGTATTCGGCAAGCAACAAGTCTCTGGCCACCATAATGTCTTCGGCAATGCCCGGTATCCCCGGCAAGCCCAGTTCCGTCGATACGAATCCCTCATGCATAGCGCCGCCGGATGAGAGACAGGTGTCCTCGCAGTGGGAAATGATGGGAAGCCCGAGGGAATAGGCATATTCCAGCGCCCGGCGCATGACGGCGCTGTCCATGACCGGTTTCCCGTCGTCGGAAAGTGCGATGGCCCCTGCTTCTTTGAGATCCCAGAACTCGGCAAGTGCGTTCCCCTGAGATTGCATGGTAATGGCGGCAATGGGATAAACGTTGACGAGGTTGGTTTCCGCCGCTTTTCTGAGAATAAATTCCGTAACGGAACGGGTATCATTCACCGGATTCGTGTTCGGCATACAGGCAATGGCAGTGAAACCCCCGGCGCAGGCGGCTTCACTGCCGGTCTGAATGGTTTCCTTGTATTCGAAACCAGGTTCCCGGAGATGAGTGTGCATATCGATAAGTCCGGGAGTAATGACAAGACCGGCAAGATCCATGCTGTCCAGCCCCTTTTTTCTTGACGGTGAGAGATTCCGTCCGAGTTTGAAGATCTTTCCGTCTTCGATTAAGATATCCATCTGGCCATCGATATGTTGGGACGGGTCAACAATCCGGGCGCCCTTGATAAGCCAATTCATATTATGCTTTGCCTCCTGTGAGAAGGTATAACAGGGCCATGCGTACCGCCACCCCGTTGGTGACCTGATCGAGAATAACCGAGTAGGGACCATCGGCAATATCCGGGGAGATTTCAACCCCCCGGTTGATCGGTCCCGGATGCATGACGAGGACATCTTTTTTCGCCAAGGAAATGTTCTTTTTGCTCAGACAGAAGCGTTGGGCATATTCACGCAGGGAGGGGAAAATGTTCTGATGCTGGCGTTCGATCTGAATCCGGAGCATCATGATGACATCTACCTCTTTGATGGCCTCGTTCAGGGATGAATAAACAGTAACCCCCATCTGTTCGATATCTCTGGGGATCATGGTTGCCGGTCCGGCAACTGTGACCTGTGCCCCCATTTTCTTCAGCCCGTAGATATTGGAGCGGGCAACCCGGCTATGGGCGATGTCGCCCACAATGGCGATATTCAAGTTTTCGAGGCGGCCTTTCTTTGCCCGGATCGTCATCATGTCCAGCAGCGCCTGGGTGGGATGCTCATGGGCTCC
>JALNVY010000260.1 GCA_023231165.1 Syntrophales bacterium
CGGATTTGAGCGAAAGGATACTGATTGCGATGCACAAAACAGACGTGACAGTTACTGCACTGAGGGGCAGTAACTGTTTAAGATTCATGAAATCTCTCCTCTCCATTAGTCGACTCCCGAGGATGACTCAGAACAAACCCTGTCTTTCCCGTTCTTTTTCCCCTGGTACATGAGTTGGTCAACCCGTTGCACAAATACCTTCATTTCTTACTGCGGCTTGTACTGCCTAAGTCCGATGCTCACCGTCACATGGACGTCCTGACCCGGCGCCGAAGAGAAATGCTCCTTCTTTAACTCCGGCCGGATTCTTTCTGCTGTAACAGCGCCGTCCGCGCTCGTGGTTATGGGCAGGAGGACAGGGCGCGATCTTGGCTCCTTATGAAGTCGTAAGTTGCTATAGAATAAAGAAGAAAGGGTTAAAAATCAAGGTTAAAGATCTATCATTCCTTGTTCCTCATAACAAAGATCAAAATTTCTTCCTTGACATTATTATCACTGATATGACTATGATACATCCTTAAAATACAAAGAAGAATTGCAAAAAAAATTGAAAAATACCGATTGCCTGCCTGTTTCACAGTGGCGATTCTCCATAGAGCAAGAAGATATCACTGAGCAGTTATCTAATGAGTTTGGCATCCTGCCTTTGATGTCAAAGATTCTGATGAGCAGGAATATCGTCAATCTCTCAGACGCCAGGAAATACCTTTTCCCATCCTTGAACGATCTTCACAATCCCTTTCTTATGAAGGATATGGATAAGGCCGTTTATCGTGTGATCCAGGCGATTCAACGTAAAGAAAAGATTGTAGTCTTCGGTGATTACGATGCAGATGGCATAACATCGATCGCAGTCATGCTTAAATTTTTCAGTGGACTGCTTCCGGAAACCGATTTTTATATCCCCGACCGTATCGGAGAAGGCTACGGACTGAATCGTGGCGCCATTGATCTTTTGAAAAGCCGGTCCGTAGATCTGATTATTACCGTTGATTGCGGCGTCTCGGATCTGGAATGCGTAGCTTATGCATCAACCTTGGGAATTGATACGATTATTCTTGATCATCACGAAGTACCGGAAATCCTGCCGCATGCTGTCGCCGTAATCGATCCTCATCGCCCCGACTGCCCTTTTCCGTTCAAGCATCTTGCCGGCGTGGGCATAGCCTTTAATTTTCTGATCGGTCTGAGAGGAAAACTCCGCCAGGAAGGCTTCTGGAACGACAGGACGTATCCCAATCTGAAAAACTACCTAGACCTTGTCGCCCTGGGTACAATCGGAGACATATCTCCCCTCGTCGACGAGAACCGGATCTTTACTAAAATCGGGCTTGATCTGATCACAGAGGACAAACGCGTCGGTCTCAAGGCCCTGAAGGAAATCTGCGGCATCGATACTCAGGTCATGGATACCAACAAGGCGTCCTTTTGCCTTATTCCCCGAATTAATGCGGCCGGTCGGGTTGGTTCTCCTACTGAGGCGGTAAAGCTGCTTCTGACCGATGATCTCGCAGAGGCGCGAGATATCGCGAGAGTTCTTGACGGCTATAACCGCAAACGCCAGGCCATCGAAAAAACCATCCTGCAGGAAATACTTGAGGAGATCTCAAAAACCATCGATCCACACCTGAAATCATCCCTTGTCTTCGCCTCTGCAAACTGGCATCCCGGGGTCATTGGCATCGTAGCATCCCGCCTTGTGGACCGTTTTTATCGTCCGGCCATTCTCATCAGTCTCAGAAATGGCATCGGCAAGGGTTCAGGGCGAAGCATTGCCGATTTTAATATCTACCAGGGACTGAAAAAGTGCGAATCACTGCTTCTCTCCTACGGTGGGCATCAATACGCGGCAGGCATTTCCATTCGTGAGGAAGATATCGAGGAATTCAAGAATATTCTCGAAGGAGTGATCAGGGAAGATATTCAACCCGTAAACATGATCTCGCAAACAACCATCGACGCCCAATGTCAACTTCATGACGTCAATCACGATCTCCTTGTCCAGATAGCGATGCTTGCCCCCTTTGGCAGCCGCAATCCGGAACCGGTCCTCTGCGTTCGTAATGTTAATGTCGCGGCGTCAAACGTCGTTGGAAACAACCATCTGAGGCTGCGCCTAAACGGCGACGGGGTATCCTGCAATGGCATCTGGTTTAGCAAAGGTCATTTCATTAAGCAATTAACCTCCGGAACAACATCAGATATCGCGTTCACGCCTCAGTTCAATTACTGGAACGGTGTCAACGAGATACAACTCAAGATGAAAGATATGTCCGTTCCTGCGGGCTGAGAATGCTCCCATTATTCCAATTCTAAATCAAAGATGAAATCAAGGCGGCAAGGAAGAGGCGACGCAGGCGTATATGGAAATACGTCGAGGAGCCGATGACGAAGCCAACGCAGATAGCGCTTTGATTTAGAATTGGAATCACAACCAGCGTTTTCGTCTGCGGTACGATTTCACGTCGCGGTATGCCCGCATGTCTCCCGAGGCTGCCATACCAAGATAAAACTCCTTGATGTCCGGATTTTCAACCAGTTCTTCCGCCTTGCCCTCCATGACGATTTTCCCGTTCTCCATGACATAGCCGTAATGGGCGATCTGAAGGGCCATGTTGGCATTTTGTTCAACCAGAACAATAGTAGCGCCCTGTTCTTCGTTGATTTTTTTAATAATGCCAAAGATCTCCCGCACAATGAGCGGGGCGAGGCCAAGGGATGGTTCGTCAAGGAGGAGGAGTTCGGGTTTTGCCATAAGGGCGCGACCAATGACCAGCATCTGCAATTCTCCGCCGCTGCAGTAGCCAGCCCTGGCCCGACGACGGGCCAGGAGCGCAGGGAAATAGTTATAGACCATCTCCAGATCCTCTTTGTAGGACTTGTTTGATCGGATTGCAGTTCCGACGCGCAGATTCTCCTCGATGGTCAGATACTTGAAAGGCTGGCGGCCCTCAAGAACTTGAATAATCCCCAGCCGCGTGATTACTTCCGGGGACTGGTTCTGGATGTGTTTCCCCTGAAAGATGATTTCCCCATCCGTAACTTTGCCGTTTTCCGGTTTCAGAAGTCCGGAAATAGCCTTGAGGGTCGATGTCTTGCCCGAACCGTTACTCCCCAAAAGTGAGATGATTTTGCCTTTCTCAACGGAGAGGGAAACCCCCTTGAGAACCTGGATGACATCGGAATAGACGACCGAAATATTATTGACTGCTAAAAGCACTGCCTTGCCCCCCTCAGTAGGAAAATGGCCAGAGCCGGAAACTGGACCTGATAATTCGCCATACTTCGGCAATCCCCCGTGGTTCGAAAAGGATAAAGAGGACGATCGCCAAGCCGAATATGAACTCCCGCAGGGGCGCAAGATTCAACCCTGTCTGCGTAACCATCCCCATATTCATCATCAGATCGATAGCCCAACGGAGCAGTTCATTGAGACCGGTTATAAATATGGCGCCGAATATCGCCCCGGACATGTTGCCCATACCGCCGATGATTACCATGGCAATGTACTCCACGGACAGACCGAGATTGAAGGGTTCCGTAGTAATACTGACCGTGTAATAGGCCCA
>JALNVY010000261.1 GCA_023231165.1 Syntrophales bacterium
CGTCACGCCCACGGGAGTGATTTACCTTCCGGAGGACAAGACCAGCTACAGCGTCCCTTATTCCTTACAGGGAAAGAAGGTTGAGGTGCTTGTCGCTCCCGGATACGTGGAGGTATGGCATGATCACGAACGCATGGCCCGCCATGATCGCCAGAGTGGGGCCGGCAAGATACTCTGTCCCACACACCGCCCCGAGAGCCACCGTTGGTTCGCAGACCGCAATACGGCGGAGCTGGTCCGCGACCTGTCGATGAAAGGCACGCATGTCGGTTCCTGGGCCCGCACGGTCATCGACCGGTCCCCGCATGAGGACCAGGCGTGGATGATCCTTGACGGGTTGCGCCAGTTGGTGCGCAGGCATCCCGACCGGATCGATACGGCCTGCCGCATGGCGATCGGGCAGGAGCGCTTCGCGCTCAGGGACCTCAAGCGTATCCTTGCCGGCGAGGAGGACGTTACGCTTGCCAACGATGAGCGGATGAACCTGGAACTGCCGCTCCACGAAAATGTGCGTGGACCAGGCTACTATACAAGCCAGGGGGTGCAGGCATGAACATCCTGTTGTCCCAACTCAAGGAAATGAATCTGGATGGCATGCACCAGGCCTTGTCGCATCTTCAGGAGATGGGCGATGCCCAGGCTTCCCTCGCCATGCCGGTCCTGAACCGTCTGATCGAAGCCGAAGCGGAATACCGAAGGGATAGGAAAAGCCAGAGCCTGGCAAAACGGGCCCGGTTCCGCTATCACGCCTCGCTGCAGTCGGTGGCCACCGGAATCGACCGCAACCTCGACAGGTCCCTGGTGGACCGGCTCGCCGAAGGCCGATGGATAAGGAAAGGGCAAAGCCTCCTGATCACCGGTCCCACCGGGGCGGGAAAAAGTTATTTGGCCAGCGCATTGGGACAACAAGCCTGCCGGCAAGGGTTCAGGACGCTGTATTTCAACTGCAACAAGCTGTGGTACCAACTCCGCCAATCAAGAAGCCGTGACCGGTATGAGAAGGAAATCCGCACCATATCCAAGGCTGAGCTTCTGGTGCTGGACGATTTTGGACTGGGAAAACTGGAAGCCTCGGACCGGCTCTCGCTCCTGGAAATCCTTGAGGACCGCTGGGGCAAGTCGGCCACGGTGGTCGTCTCCCAGCGCCCCCTGTCCTCATGGCATGAAATACTGGGAGAACCCACCGTGGCGGATGCCATTTGCGATCGACTGTTCTCAAACTCCGAAAAGATCGAATTGAAAGGAGATTCCTTGCGTAAAAGCCCTGTCAATCTTGACCCAAACCTGCCACCCCATTAAGCTCCTGCAATCAACAGTCAGGTGGCAGGCATCGGCCGGAATCGGTGGCAGGTTTCACCGGAATAATCAGGCTTGAGATCACTCCGATGACAAAAAGCTATAAAATGCTCACCCTGTTGGCAATGCTCGCCGCAGACAAGTTCCCCGGAACGATTTCGCTTGACGATCTTACCGTAGAATTCATGAAGATCGTCGCACGCTCCGCGGCGTTGCAGAAAGATACGCAAATTGAATACACGAGCAGGCAAAAAATTCAGACTCTCCTCATCAAGAACCCGATAAAGGCATGGTCTGAAGGTGACTTTTTCATATTTGACGGAAACTATTTTTCAAGTCGGATTACCGTCAAGGATACCGAGAGGGAAACCTTCATAGACATGGCTCGTGAAATCATTGACTGGAGGCTGGCTGAATACCTCCAAAGGGAAACCAGGGAGACTGATCCGATACCGGATGCACTTCAAGAAAAAGCAGAATTGACCCTTTGGCGACCCTACATGCGTGATAAAATTCCTGGCCTCTTTGGTATGGAGTTCAGTATCGCTGTCTGGAATGTCGGATTCGTGTCCCGCGACAGTCATCTGTTTTTGTTGGTAACCATTGAGAATAAGAGCTTCACCGAAAACTATCAATATAAGGACAGATTCATCAGTCCTGAAATATTTCAATGGCAATGCCAGAACCAAACCAAGCAATCCAGCATGATAGGACAACGAATATCCAGGCATCGAGAAAAAGGAATATTTGTCCATCTATTCGTTCGGCGCGGTAAAAAGATAGGAAAGAACGCAGCGCCGTTTTATTATTGTGGCGACGTCGATTTTATCGATTGGGATGATTCTACACCTATTACCGTGCGCTGGCGATTGAAGGATCCCGTCCCTGAAAGCCTTCGCCAGACCTGGATTGAGAATTAAAGGACCGGAACCAAACCTTTCCTCATGCTAAGTATGATTCATTGTGCCAAGAGTCAATATACTTAACCCGGAATTGCTCCCCTGCGCTCGATCGAAATAAGGTGTATACTTATCTGCGATTCTCATTTGAAAAGGGTGCACCCATTGAATGGCCATGCTCCGGCAAGATTCCCCGCCCACCTCAAATCCTTTATAGCTAATGCAGATTGGACCTTCGCCAAGACCATGTCGGACTGGCCGCATCATTACATCGTACGGAGCAGGGTGGACGGGTTCCTCTTCGTCCAGTTGGTGGAGCACATCCGGAGATTCGGCTATGAAGGCCGGTTTTACAGCAAGCCCATCACCTACTTCGATGAGGACGGATTCGTGTACTGGACCATGGGAAGCCCGATCGCAGAGACCACCATTGTCAATCGGGCGCGGAAGGAAGACTCGTACGAGTACCGCCTGGAGCACGATACGCTTCCGGGCAGGGAGGCCGATTAATGGAATCGTTGCTGGGATCATTCTATTCGAGGATCCGGGGTTCGCAGGAAGACATAGCCTCCGCAGGGCTCTGTTACCTGCTTGAACGATCCGACCATGCCAAGGAAGCCGTCTATTCAATCATCAGGGCAGGCAGTAATACTGAATTGAAGGACCTTTCCTTCCGGAGCCAGGTGTCGGGGGAAAATCAGGAACGCCCCGACCTTGTGGGAACCGATGCGGAGGGTAGGGAACGATTGATCATCGAGGCTAAGTTCATGGCGGGCCTCACGAAAAACCAGCCGGTCCAATACATGAAAAGGGTTGAACGGGTCGCCGGGGTTCTCCTCTTCGTCTGTCCGAGCCAGCGGATGCAATCCCTTAAACGGGATCTCTATTTCCAAATTCATAAGAATTATGACAAAGTAATAGTTGAGGATAAACAGTTTCATATCCGTTTCGCTGACCTCTGCTCAGTCATACTGATTTCCTGGGAGGAACTGCTTCGCATAATGGAGCTGGAACTCACACGTGGTGAGGAAAGAGAGTTGTTATCCGATCTCCACCAGATACGGGGCTTGTGCGAGAAGATCGAGAGCGAATCGATCATGCCTATATCCTCCGCCGACCTCTCACCCTCAATCGGCAAGCGGGTCCTGTCCTACTATCAAATAGTGGACAAGGTCTTTGAGGAACTCAAGAATGAGCCGGTGGGGGCCGTCAGCGCGGGAATGAAACGTACTGCCCAATATGGGGGTTATAGCATCTATTTTCAGGTGAGGAACCTGAATTACACGCTGGCTCTGAACTTCGACTTTTGGCAAAAATATGCCGGAACACCTTTCTGGTTCACTTTCCAGGACGATTACCTGCAGGCCGTAGGA
>JALNVY010000262.1 GCA_023231165.1 Syntrophales bacterium
GGTTTAGTGTGGGGTTGCTTTTTACCCCGGTTAACAAATAGCCGGTACGTTTTGACGGAATCGTGGTGAGGGGCGATGGGACGGTATTTCAATCCTGCACAAATATCCCTGGCGGGTTCGGTCTTTCAGCATGCCGAGAGGCTGACGAGTGAATATTTTCGTTTGAACCCGGAGACGATCAAGGCCCATCGCTATGACGTAAAAACCCTGGCGTTCTTAGAGGAACATGAGGTTAGGAAAGGGACTTTCGCCCATCTCTGCAAGTATCATTACCATAAAGAGGAACATAAGGATGAAGGGGGGCAGGAGCGGGGATTTCATTTTTACCGGATCTGTCTACAGGACGACCGGATTCTCGACGCCGTGGAACGCGGCCATTCCTTTATCCGGTTAAGCTCGTTGATGCTTTATATCGCGGCCCATGAACTGGTTCATGTTGTCCGGTTTGATAATGGGCAGACCGCATTTGATCTTTCTGTCGACGAGAAGAGTCAGGAGGAAGAAAAGGTTCACAGTATTACCCGCGACATGTTGCAATCATCTGTGAACCCAGACCTGACACTGGTTCTGGATTGCTTTAGCAGTCGTTATCATATTGGAGACATGTTTTCGTAAAATAATAATTGGGAGGGCAGCTTATGCCAATTTATGAATACAAATGCAGGAAATGCGGAAAGGACTTTGAGTTATTTCAGAGGATGACGGATCCTGCCGTCAAATCTTGCCAGTTCTGTAAGGGCCCCGTTCAAAAACTGATGTCCCTGTCTTCGTTTCACCTGAAGGGAAGCGGCTGGTATGCCACAGATTACGGTGGAGTCAAGGCACCGCACAGTGAGGCGAAACACGAAGAGTCGGCGTCCACCGAGACGACGGTTACGGAGACAACGAAAACAGAATCGTCCAGCGAAGCGAAATCATCCGGCGAAGCGAAATCTTCAGAATAAAAAGCATCTTAACGTTAAGGGTAATAAAACCGGAGCGCAGCGGCACAAGGCTATCTCCGGTTTTATTTTTTTATATTACCTTGCTGCTATTTTAGCCTCCTCTACCCGCCGGTAAAGGTGCAACTGATGGGAAAAAATGAGGCGACAGGGAAGGGAAGACAGCCTGGCGAACCGCAAGTATAAGTTGTTGATATTGCTATAAAAGACTCTAAAGCCCCTCTGTCCCGCAGCGTCCATTTTCGCTTAATGATATCATATGGTTAACTTGGATGATGCAATCATCTTTTTCTGATTACCTCTGTTTGCGCATTGTCTTTATGGAAATTAGCTTCTATTCGAGAATATTGTCCTGCGGTACAATTCTTAATTTGCTAAGAATATTTTTTCAGAGTGGCAGTCTACGAAGATGTGATCGTCATTTATTTCCATTTGAAATCATTCCCCTTTAAGTTTAAAACCTTTGAATAGGTCAATGCGATTAATATCGCTCAGGCCTCTTTACAGAGTTGGTATTGGTCCCGTCCTGTTTGCTTGGCCTGATACATGGCCTTGTCGGCATTTTTCAGGAGGATATCATTATCTGTTCCATCATGGGGATAGACGGCGATGCCGATACTCGTCGTCACAATGAGTTGGTGGGTGTCGATGAGAAAGGGCGTACGAAAACTATCAACGATCTTCTGTGCAACCTGGATCACATCTTCTATTCCTTTCAGGTCCGGAAGGATCAGCACAAATTCGTCGCCACCGAAGCGCGCAACGGTATCCCCTTTCCTCAGTGCTGCGCTTAGCCGTGCTGCCGCTGCTTTGAGAAGGAGATCTCCCACATCATGGCCCAGGGTATCGTTCACGTCCTTGAAATTATCAAGGTCGATCATGGTAACTGCAACACCCTTTTGATTCCTCTGGGCCTGGGCTAAGGCAATACCCAAGCGATCCGAGAAGAGCTTCCGGTTGGGAAGACCCGTTAGGGTGTCATGGTAGGCCAACTGCCGGATCTTTTCCTCGGCCTGCTTGCGGTCGGTGATATCGCGGTTCAATGAGATAATGCCCACGACCTTCTGCGCCTCGTCCCGTAAAAAAGACATGTGGCTCTCGATCAAAACGATGGAACCGTCCTTTCTGTATTGCTCCAATTCCAGGATGAGGCTTCTGAGGGGATCTACCGTACCACCGGCATCCAGCTTCATCTCTTCTTCAAAGGCCTTGGCAACGATCTGCAGGGATTCAGGCGTCATGACCTGCTCAAGAGTCTGCTCCATGACCTCCGCAACTGTGAATCCGCGGAGACGCATGATGGAGGGGCTTACATAGGTAAAACGCAGATTCATGTCCGTGATCGTTATGACGTCCACCATATTATCAACCACCAAACGATACTTCATTTCGCTTTCCCTGAGCGCTTCCTCAACCCGTTTGCGGTCGGTGATATCAGTGCAAAAGTTCAAGGTGGCCGGTCTTCCAGCCCACTCGATCCGAACCGCACCGATCTCCATCCAATGGATTGCGCCATTTTTGTCCAGATACCGGAACGTATATCGGGGTTGAAAATCTTCGCCTTTGAGACGCTTCAAATAGTTCCCTATCACCAGATTTTGATCATCTGGATGGATGAAATCAAGAAATGATCGCCTCATAAGTTCCTCGGATGAGTAACCGATTAACTGACTGGTCACTGGATTAAGAAAGACCAACTTCCCGTCTTGAGCGACAAAGATGGCTTCATTGGCGTTCTCGAAAAGCCTCCGGTACCTATCTTCGCTCTCCTGCAGCGCTTTCTCTGCCAATTTGACACTTGTAATGTCGTCAACCATGGCAATGATATGATCGACGCTGCCATCGGATTTCCGAACACACTCCACAGAGAGATTCGTCCAGACAACTTTTCCATCCTTGCGGATAAAACGCTTATTCATAGTATAATAATCAATTTGACCGGATAGAACACGCTCAAATTGAGCAAGGTCTGCGGTAATATCATCAGGGTGTGTCATTTCCGACCAGGTCATACGGATAATTTCGTCACGGGAATAGCCCATTATGGAACAGATTCGGTCATTAACCTGAACCCATTTATTCTCTGGGGAGGTTATGGCAATACCGTGCAAATGCGAATTGAAGTAACTGCGGAAGCGGGTCTCCCTCTTTATTAACTCTTCCCTCTCCTCCTTCCACTTTGATTCCGATTGTTCCAGCTCTTCTATCATCTGTCTTAAAGAAGATAGTTCCTGAATCAAGGCCTGTTTTGTTTTGGATTGATTTTTCATAATCTCGAATCCTTTGTTGGCATGTTCCTTAATCAGGGATAATTCTAGTTCAGAAAGTTTTGTTGGCTTGGACAATAACTCTGCCGGGACAGACATTCCCCCGATGTCATGGATGGAACCGTCCATGCAGATGCCATCGATTTTATCCTTAGGAAGTCCCATCTCCGTGGCAATAGCGCGGACAAGATCTGCTGACCGGATGTGTAGGGATCTCTTGTTTCCACAGCGGATACTAAAACCTGAACAATCGTGCCGAACGCCTTCCTGAGACTATCAAGGGTCTGTCGAAGTTCCTCCTCCGCCTGATTGCGCTCTATGGTATCGCGCCATATGCA
>JALNVY010000263.1 GCA_023231165.1 Syntrophales bacterium
TGCCCTCCCAGGTGCCGCACCTCTCCATCCTGCATAAACCTGAGCAATTTTGCCTGAAGCCCCGTGGACATCTCGGTGATCTCATCGAGAAGAATGGTCCCGTCCTGGGCGGATTCGATAAGACCCTGATGGGCGTGATCGGCGCCGGTGAAGGCCCCCCTTTCGTATCCGAACAATTCCGACTCCAACAGGGTATCGGGAATGGCGCCGCAGTGAACAACCACAAAAGATTTGTCCCGGCGAATACTTAACTGATGAAGGGAACGGGCGGTAAGTTCTTTGCCCGTGCCACTCTCCCCTTCGATCAGGACACTGGCCTCAGCGTCGGCCACGCGCGCCACCTGCTTGTAAAAGTCCACCATCGTGGCCGAGGAGCCGATAAACTGGTGATCCTCCTTGACCTTGTGCGCTCCCCGGCCGCGCCGCTGGCGCAATTCCCTTACGTCGAGAACTTTTTTTACCATTCCCCGAATTGCCTCGGGGGAAAAGGGCTTGCTGATATAATCCCACGCTCCGAGACGCAAGGCGTCCATGGTCGTTTCCAGAGACCCGTAAGCCGTCATGAGGATCACCGGCAGATCGGGCAACTTCTCATGGACCCGCTTGAGAAACTCCAGACCGTCCATCCCCGGCATCCGGATATCCGACATGAGGAGGTCAAATCGGGACAGATCTTCGGCCAGAGCAGCCTTTGCCGATGTATGGTAGCGAACGTCATACCCTTCCCGGCTCAGGGCCTCCTGGAGAAACTCGCAGGCAACCTCGTCGTCATCAATGACCAGAACGTGAACGCTCATACCTCGTTAAAATCCTTTTTGAGCGATATAATTTGCAAGATCTGCCACCCGGCACGAATATCCCCATTCATTGTCATACCAGGCTACAACCTTTGCCATGTTGTCGTGGAGGACCTGCGTAAATTCCAGATCGATAATCGAGGAATGCTCATTCCCCTTGAAATCCATCGAAACGAGGCGATCCTCCTCGCAGGCCATGATCCCCTTGAGTGATTTTCGTGCCGCCATGATCAGGACCTTGCGGAGATAATCCGTGGTGGTCTTCATCTTTAATTCCGCCGTGAAATCGACGATGGATACGGTAGGTGTGGGAACGCGAAGGGAATAGCCGTCAAAACGTCCGGCCAACTCGGGAATCACCAGACTCAGCGCCTTAGCCGCCCCCGTGGTCGTGGGAATGATATTCTGACCTGCCGCCCGGGCCCGGCGGAGGTCCTTGTGGGCCATATCGAGGATCCGCTGGTCGTTCGTATAGGAATGGATCGTCGTCATCATCCCCTTCTCGATCCCGAAGACCTGGTGGATAACCAGAACCGGCGGGGCGAGGCAGTTGGTTGTACAGGAGGCATTGGAGATGATGTGATGCTTCTGGGGGGAATACTGCTTGTGATTGACCCCCATGACGATGGTGATGTCTTCCTCTTTGGCAGGGGCGGTAATGATCACCTTTTTTGCCCCTGCCCGGAGGTGGGACGCCGCCTTGGGACCGGTGAGAAAGAGCCCGGTGCTCTCGATAACGATGTCCACTCCCTCGTCATCCCAGGGAATTGACGCCGGGTCGCGAAAGGCAAAGTTCTTGATGGGCTGGCCGTTGATGACGAAGGTGTCCTTCTTCACGGCCATGTCGCCGGAAAAACGGCCGTAATTTGTGTCATATTTGAACAGGTGGGCATTGGTCTCCACATCGAAGAGATCGTTGACGGCCGCGACCTGCAGGGTCTGCGGGTATCTCTCTATGACGGCCCTGAGCACCTGCCGCCCAATCCTTCCAAAACCGTTTATACCAAGGCGAATCATCGTCGCACCTCCCTTAATTATCATCAATGCGGTACTTGTGCGCCGTCATCAGATCACAACGAACCTGGAGGATCTGATGGAGGCGGGCGTTTTCAATGGCGATGGCGCTCAGGTCGGCCACGGCCTGGAGAAATTGAAGTTCCTTCTCATGAAACTCCCGGACCTTGTCACTATAGACCCGCAGTACCCCGATCGCCTTCTTCTCAACCATCAGGGGCACGACGAGGACCGATTTTATGCCCTCCGCCTTTGCCTTTTCTCCATACTGGAAACCTTTATCAGTCTGGGCGTCTTTAAGGTAGATCGTCTTGCCCTTCAGCGCTTTTTTGTCGATGCCGCTCTCATCGATCAGGATCGGTCCCTTGTGAAGGTAGGCCTCGGAAAGACCGTATGCCCCCCCCAGGACCAGTTTCTTTTCCCGATCATCGAGAAGCCGGATGCTCGCGGCCTTGACGTCCATGGCCTTCACTACGCACTGGACGATTTGCTCCAGTACCCGGACCGGTTCAAGGGAGGCATTAATCACCCTGGCCACATCATAAAGGGCAGTAAAATAATCCATCTCCTTCTTTTTCATAACCACACCTCCTCCAAGTCGTTCCTGACGATTATGCCCAGCTTGTTGACTTCTTACGGTTTCGTCATATCTTTCTCTTTAAACTTTTTTTCTTATGATGACAATGATTTGTTATGGACGAAATAGGGACAGGAATACCTGCGTCGGCAGGCAACAAGAACTTGAGAAGACACACTTTCTGTCCCGGTTGCCGCATTGCCTTCAGCCATAAAACGCCAGTTCCCCCGCAGGGTCTCTATGGCAAGGGCCGTATTCAATAGACGCAGAAAACGGCCTCGAGAAATCATCTCGGCCCCCAGGCTGCTCAGGTGATCCGTATATACCTGACAGTCAATGAGTTGGAAATCATATCCCGCCAGGGCTTTAACCAGAGCAATAAGCGCCGCCTTGGAGGCGTTAGGGATCTTCGTGAACATGGATTCCCCGAAAAAACACTTCCCCAGGGAAACGCCATAAAGCCCCCCTGTCAGAGTTCCCCCTCGCCAGGCCTCCACGGAATGGGCCAGGCCCAGTTCATGGAGACGGATATAGGCCGCCGTCATTGCGGCGGTGATCCACGTCCCCTCCTCCCGTCCTCTCCGCGCTTCCTGACACGCGGCGACTACCTCCCGGAAACAGGTATCGAAGGTCACGGTAAAGAGGTTTTTCTTCAGCAAACTCCTCATGGTGCGGGAGATTTTCAACTGGTCGGGGAAAAGGACAAAGCGGGGGTCCGGCGACCACCAGAGGATGGGCTCCCCCTCGCTATACCAGGGGAAGATCCCGCTTTCGTAAGCCAGAATCAGGCGCTCCGGGGCCAGATCGCCGCCGAAGGCGAGAAGCCCCCCTTCCGAAGCAAGACGGGACGGGGGAAAGGCGATCTCTTCAGTGAGCCGGAATATGGGCATCGAGGACATTTAGGACAATCTGGCCATTCTCCACATCGGCGCGGACGGGCCCACCCGTTACCAGCCTTCCGAAAAGGACTTCCTCCACAAAGAAATTCTTTACCTTTTCCTGAATAAGACGGGCAATCTGACGGGCCCCGAAATCGTCGGAATAGCCTCGGTCAGCTAACCAGTCAATCGCCGCCTCGGTCAGCTCGAGGGTAATATCCTTCTCGTTTAACTGTTTCTGGAACTCCCGGAGCTGCTTTTTCACAATATTGATCACA